>JAAYUS010000019.1 GCA_012517605.1 Bacteroidales bacterium | reverse complement strand
TTCGGCCAGACGAAAATTTTCCGCAGGCCTGTTATCGGCTTCTTTCATGCTCTGGTTTTCTGGGGATTCTGCATAATACTTTTCGGTAGCATTGAGATGGTGATCGACGGACTTGCAGGTTCTGAAAGAGCCCTGCATTTCCTGGGAGGGTTTTACAATTTCATGATTGCTTCGGGAGATATATTTGCAGTTCTTGTATCATTATCAATAATTATATTTCTTTCAAGACGCCTTTTCTTTCATATCAGGAGATTCGAAGGAACAGAAATGAGGAGGAGATCCCATATTGATGCAAATACAGCCCTTTCCCTTATACTTCTTCTGATGATATCACTTATCGGGATGAATGCAGGTTATTCTGGCTATGCTGCCAGAGAAGGGGCTGAGATCCATGGAGTTTTTCCGGTAGGAACCTTCATTGCAGGGCTGTTTCCCGGAACTTCCGCGCAGAACTTCCGGATGGTTCATGAAATTTCATGGTGGACACATATTCTCCTTATTTTTATTTTTGCCAACTATCTCCCGTATTCAAAGCATTTTCATGTTTTCATGTCGGTTCCCAATGTCTTTCTTTCCAGGCTTGAACCTCTTGGAAAACTGGCAAACATGGAGAATATAACCAGGGAGGTAAAGCTGATGATGAATCCCGAAACCGCATTTTCCGCAGCGCCGGCTGATACACCGCCGGAAAGATTTGGTATAAAAGATGCTGAAGACGCTACCTGGAAGAATTACTTCGATTCTCTTTCCTGTACTGAGTGCGGCAGGTGTACTTCAGTGTGTCCAGCAAATATAACCGGGAAGAAATTATCGCCGAGGAAGATTATGATGGACCTTCGTGCCAGGATGAAGGAAAAAGGGCCTCTTATGATAAAAAACGGGCGCGATTATAACGACAACCGTTCTCTTCTCCGTGACTTTATTACAGAAGAGGAACTCTGGGCATGCACTACATGCAATGCGTGCGCTAAAGAATGCCCTGTCAACATAAACCAGCCTTCACTGATTGTTGACATGCGGAGATACCTTGTCCTCGAAGAAGCATCGGCTCCCGGTGAACTTAAAAGCGTATTCAACAACATTGAGAATAATGGCGCCCCATGGCAGTATCCGGCCGAAGACAGACTCAACTGGGCAAAAGACCTTTCATTTAAAGTGCCTGTCATGTCGGAGCTGGCAGCTGAGGGCAAAAAGCCTGAATACCTGTTCTGGGTAGGCTGCGCCGGCGCCTTCGACGACAGATACAAAAAGGTGGTAAAAGCCTTTGCCACGATACTTGACAAATTGAACATCAGTTATGCCGTTCTTGGCAGTGAAGAGACCTGTACAGGTGATCCTGCCCGCAGAGCCGGAAATGAAATGCTGTTCCAGATGCAGGCATTGCAGGTTATTGAGATACTGAAAGCATATGGCATTAGTAAGATCATAACCACATGTCCTCATTGCTTCAACATCTTTAAAAATGAGTATCCCGACCTTGGTGGGAACTATGAAGTTGTCAATTATCTTCAGCTGATTCAGAAATATCTGGCTGAAGGAAAACTTAAACTCAATGTTAAAACTCTTAAGGATGCGAAGATCACCTTCCATGATCCCTGTTATCTGGGGAGGGCAAACGATATCTATGCCGAACCCAGGGAAATAGTAAAATCTATAACTGGAAATTATGTTGAAATGAAACGCCATAAAAGCTTTGCACTCTGCTGCGGGGCAGGTGGCGCACAGATGTTCAAGGAAGCCGAAAAAGGCAGTAAGGAGATTTTCATTGAAAGGACAGAGGAGGCTCTTTCCACTGATGCACAATTTGTTGCAACTGCATGCCCTTTCTGCATGACAATGATCACTGATGGTTTGAAATATAAAAACCGTGAGGACGAAATAAAGAATGTTGATATAGCTGAACTTGTCGTTCAGTCTATGGAATAAAAATTTAAAAAACCACATTACTGAATTATGGAAACCAGAAAACTCTTGAAAAGCGGAGAATTCCTTGTTAGTGAAACTGCTGCAAATGATACTTTCATCCCTGAGGAATTCAATGAGGAACAGCGGATGATTGCCCAGACATGCAGGGATTTTCTTGATGCTGAAGTTTATCCCAATCTGCCGGCAGTCGAGAAAAGCGACAGGGAACTTATGAAATCACTGCTTAAAAAATCAGGAGAGCTCGGCCTGATGGGAATATCAGTCCCGGAAGAGTACGGCGGTTTCGGACAATCATTCGTCACACAGATGCTGGTTGCTGAAACGACAGGAGCTGGTTATTCATTTTCAGTGGCTTATATGGCACATTGCGGCATTGGTACCCTCCCCATTATGTACTACGGGAACGAAGACCAGCGCCAGAGATATGTAACCAAACTTGCCACAGGCGAACTTTTAGGCGCATACTGCCTTACAGAACCAGGAGCCGGAAGTGATGCAAATTCGGGAAAAACAAATGCAAGGCTTTCCGAAGACGGGAAACATTACATAATAAACGGCCAGAAGATGTGGATAACGAATGCAGGTTTTGCCGACTCTCTGGTGGTTTTTGCCAAGATCGACAACGACAGGGTGCTTAGTGCATTTATTGTTGAGCGCAATTTCCCTGGAGTAGTTATAGGTCCGGATGAACACAAGATGGGTATTAAAGGTTCTTCAACGGCACAGATCTTTTTCAATGACGTAAAAGTTCCTGTTGAGAACCTCCTTGGCAAGAGGGGAGAGGGATTCCGCATCGCCCTCAGCATACTTCACATGGGCAGGCTGAAGCTTGGTGCCAATGTTATCGGAGCGGCAAAAAAAGCAATTAACGATTCGGTGAAATATGCCAATGAACGCAAACAGTTCGGCGTCGTTATTTCAACATTCGGAGCGATAAAATATAAGCTTGCAGAGCAGGTAATTCGTCTTTTTGCCTCTGAATCGGCTGTCTACAGGGTGAGCAGCGATATTGACAGAATGATGGAAAAGCTCAAATCGGAATGCGGCGACAAAGGACGTGCGGCAATAGAGGCAATAAGCCATTATGCTGTTGAAGCAGCAATACTCAAGGTGGTGGGCTCAGAAATGCTCGATTATGTTGCCGATGAGGCAGTCCAGATTCACGGAGGAATGGGATATTCGGCTGAGATGGACGTCGAAAGGGGATACCGCGATTCAAGAATAAACAGAATCTTCGAAGGAACAAACGAAATTAACCGTCTCCTTGTCTCCGACACTGCAATGAAAAGAGCAATGAAAGGCGAATTTGACCTTTTCGGCGAGGCAGAGAAACTCTTCAACAACCTTGATACGATTGATGAAGGCAAAAAGGACGGCGAAACATATTTCGAAGAGAAAAGAAGATATCTCAGGAATTTCAAGAAACTCATTCTTGTTTGCATGCACGGCGCTATGCAGGAATTCGGCAAGAACCTCGTAAATGAACAGGAAGTGATGAACAATATCACCGAAATGATGATGGAAACATATCTTTCAGAATCACTTGCTCTCAGGATAGAGAAACTGGAAGGGATGAAGGGATCTTCACAGGTTTACAGGGATATCCTCGATGTCAATATTTACGATACTGCCTCAATTGTCAGAAAATCTGCAGCAGATGCCATTTATTCCTTTGCCAATGAAGAGATTGCCCAAAAACTGATTAATGCATCTGAGAGACTCTCACATGTCAAAGGTCTTAACGTTAAGGAAGCAAGAAGAAGGATAGCTGAAAAGCTGATAGGCGATAATGCTTATAAATTCTGATTTAAGCAGCCTTCCCCGTTACGTTATTTTTGAGCTTTCAGAAGCTTGAATGAGGCGATCTTTTTGCCGCTGAGCAGGATGCGAGCCAGGTAAAAGCCGTCGGGTTTCTGCAGTACCACAGACGTTATATCATTGCCTGGTATGCCATATTGTGCATATACCAGCCTGCCTGCAGTATCAATTACTTCCAGATCAAATGTATAACCGTAGGGCGAAGCTATCTTTACACTGAAAATGTCCCTGAAAGGATTGGGATATACCTTCACCTCTGAGTCTGTTGTGAAACTTGCTTTGATGACATGATTTCCAGTGATATCTGAAAATGTATATTCCGGAACTGAACCCACAGAAAGGTTGTCAACAGAAACAGCAAGGATACGATACTCCGGATCAGGGATTATCGAAAATGTAAGGTCAGATCCTTCAAAAATATCGGTCGTCCCTGCGGGTGTTATCGAACCTCCGGCAGCGGCTGTGGCGGTTATACTGTACACAGGAATTGGCTCATAAACTACAGAGATACTGTGATTATCTGTTATGCCTGTAAAAGCGAACGAGGTTATCTTTCCTTTTGACACATTGTCAACAATGACATCCTTAATCCTGAATCCGTAATCAGGAGTGAAATCATAAGTGAGGTCAGAGCCGTAATTAACCGTTGTATTTCCTGCGGGACTTACAACACCTCCTGTATTTGATGAGGAGGTCATGACGAAAGTTATAATTGAAAACGAAGCAGATATTGAATGATTTCCTGTGATGTTGGTGAAATTGTATTCACTGACAGGTCCGACTGAAACATTGTCAACCTTCACATCTGAGATATAATATCCTGTCGAGGGAGTCACAGTGTATTTCTGACCAGTCCCGTAATTTACTGTTGTAACACCCTGGGGAGTGATGGAACCTCCGTTTCCTGCACTTGAATTAAGGCTGAAAGTTATAATCGCAAAAGATGCTGAAATAGTGTGGTCCGAAGTTATATTTGAGAATGTATATGAAGAGATTGCACCTGCAGAAACATTATCAATCCTGACATCAGCTATCCTGTAACCTGTTGAGGGAGTTATGTTGAATGTAGCATTTGATCCGTAATTAAAGGTTGATGTTCCGGCAGGAGTTACCGATCCTCCTGCACCTGAAGATGCAGTTATTGTGTACCTCAGAATGGAAAATGTCGCAGAGATTGAATGGTTGGAGATCACATCTTCAAAAGTATATGATGTGACTCTGCCGACAGATGAATTGTCAACTTCAACATCACTGATGTAATAGCCGGTTGCAGGAGCGATTGAGAATGTCCTGTCAGATCCGTAATTTACTGTAACAGTCCCCCCTGGTGATATTGATCCCCCGCTGCCTGAAGAAGCGTTGATGGAAAATGTAATTATTGCAAAAGATGCTGTTATCGAATGATTTGCCATAACATTGCTGAATGTATAGGTGTTGACAGCACCAATGGAGACATTGTCAACTCTGACATCCGAAATCCTGTAACCTGTCGATGGAGTTATTGAATACGTCCTGCTGCCGCCGTAACTTACTGACGTTGATCCTGAAGGGCTTATTGATCCGCCTGTTCCGGCGCTTGAGGTTATTGTATATGTTGATGGTCGGAAAGTTGCAGAAATTGTATGGTTCGCTGACACTGCACTGAAAGTATAGCTTGAGACGGGCCCCACAGATACGTTGTCGACTGTCACAGTATTTATCAGATAACCGTTGTTAGGAGCGATGCTGAATGTTATGCCTGAACCCGGAGTCACGGTCTGTGAACCTGAAGGACTGATTGTGCCTCCTGACCCTGCGGTAGCATAAACGGTATAATTTGTTGACTCTTCCAGATACCAGGTTGACAGATGGTTATAAACAACTTCTCTTACAGCATTCCTTATTATGGCTGCAGTTGAGGAGCCAAGCGTATAATTGTAAGTTATAAGCGAAGGGTCTTTTCGGAAAATTGCAGTGTAAAAACAACATGCCCCTGCATAGGATCCCGCCTGTGAGGGATGGCTGCCATCAGCGTCATAGAGCTCAATGGCTGGGTAATATTGTCTGAGATATCTCCATACAGCGCCGACTGGCGAAACAACGCCATGATAGTTTTGTGCCATCATCATATAACGTTCGCGGGTAAGGTCATCCATCCCTTCGTATGTGCATACTTCAGGAAGCCTTGCACATCTGTCGGCATCACCGTCACGTCTTCCCCAGGTCATATAGAACATTGTTTCAACACCAGGATTGTATGTATTGATCTCATTGTCAAGATACTGAACGTAGGGAAAAACATTTGTCTGAACCCATGCAAGCGGCTCGGAGGGATTCTGGCTGAATTCCTGGAGGACAACGTAGTCCCATCCTCCCTGATGGATCATACTGAGAGTCGTGGAATTCTCAGAATGAAGCTGAAGAGTGTAACTCGCAAAAGCCGCTGTGCCATAAATAAGTTCATCTCCGGCTGAGGCAGCAACATCGGCAGTGATATCAGGAAGATTGTTGTTAAGGGTATAACTGTTTCCTATGAATAACACTCTTTTTGTCTGGCTTTCAGCGGAAATGCTGAGAAAACAGAATAATAGAAGAAACAGTTTTTTCATAATAAAATTTAACTTCAATCAAGGAACAATATTATTCAAATCACCGGATTATTTGCATTTTACCATCTTTAAAAATGTTGACAATTTCTTACTTCTGAAAATTTTAACATAATATATGCCGGCAGGAATGTCAGGATTAACTATTATTTCGGTATTAACCGGCACATTACCTTGTGAAACTACTATTTTCCCGGAACTATCTGTAAAAATCATTTCGAATGGAGATTCCTCAGGTGATGCAATGAATAACTTAAATGCATCAGTAAAAGGATTTGGATAGGCATTGACAACAGTTTTTGTAGTGAATTCAACTTTTATTGAATGATCAGATGAAATATTGGTAAAAACATATTCTGAAATTGAACCGGCCGACATATTGTCAACTTTCACATCAAGTATTCTGTAGCCCGGATCAGGTGTAATTATATAACTTATTTCGGATCCTTCACTAAGCAATGTTGATCCTGAAGGTGTAATCGAACCTCCATCACCTGCATCTGCTTCAATTGAGTAGGTTGGGATGAGCTCAAAAACTACTTCTGCATGGTGATCTTCAGAAATGTTTTCAAAATACCAGGATTCAATCCTCCCCTTTGAGACCCCATCGATGTTTACATCAGCAACCCTGTAACCGGCATCAGGTATAAAGGTTATGGAAACTCCTGATCCGTGACTTATTTCCGACAGGTTTTCCGGATTTACCTTACCTCCAAAAGTTGATCCGATAGTGATGGTATAAGTCTTTATTGCAAAATCAACTTCAATTGTATGATTAGCCGTAATATTTGAAAAAGTAAATGACGACACAGGTCCATGTGACATACCATCTACCTTGACATCCGAGATCATGTATCCGGTCTGAGGTATGAAGGTATATGAGATGGCGGATCCGAAATTGACTGTTGTTATGCCGGGTGTGCTTATTGATCCTCCGTTCCCGGCAAGCGCGTTAATTGTAAATGTGATCGGAACGAAGGAAGCAGACAGGGTATGGTTCGATGAAATATTTGCAAAAGTATATGTGGTCAGTGTTCCTGATGGCATGTTATCGACCATTACTTCTGAAATCCTGTATCCTGTTTCAGGTGTGATATTTATTGTGACCTGTGATCCATAACTCACTGTTGTGGTTCCCGAAGGTGCCACTGTGCCGCCCTGACCAGCGCTTGCATAAATAGTATACCGGTTTGCTGCAAATGAGGCGTTTATTGTATGATTCGATGTAACATTGCTGAAAGTATAGGAATTGACAGGTCCTCTGGAGACATTATCAACCATTACATCTGATATCGAATATCCCTGAGAGGGGACTATCGTAAAAGCTTGCGATGAGCCGTAAGTTACAGATGTGATTCCGGAGGGAGATATCGAGCCTCCTGTTCCTGAACCTGCAGTGATGTCGAATGTTATTGGTGCAAAATATGCAGTAATTGAATGGTTTGAAGTTACATTGTTAAACGCATAGGCACTAACCGGTCCGACTGATGAGTTATCGACTCTCACATCACTTATCCTGTAACCAGTCGCAGGAGTAATTGCATAAGACAGGTTTGTGCCATGAGTAACCGTTGACATTCCTGCCGGAGTAATAGTTCCTCCTGTTCCCGCATTAGCCTCAACGGTATAGATTGCTGTTGCAAAGGAAACAGAAATTGTGTGATTGCCTGACACTCCGTTAAATGTGTAACTTGTCACTGCACCAATCGATACGTTGTCAACTCTGACATCACCGACACGGTATCCGAAACCGGGAGTGAAAGTGAAGGTCTGGTCAGTTCCGTAGCTTACCGGAATATTCCCTGCAGGATTTATATTCCCCCCAGTACCGGCAGATGCGCTGATTGTAAAGGTTACTGGTGTGAACTCAGCTGAAATTGAATGATTTGCAGTTACATTGTTGAAAGTGAAAGAGGTTAATGCCCCCTGCGATACATTGTCTACTTTAACATCGGTGATATAATGACCCTCTCCGGCAGAAATTGTAAAAGTCTGACTTTTTCCATAGTCTATGGAGATGTTCCCCGAAGGAGAAATGGTTCCTCCTGCCTGGGCAGATGAAGTAATTGTGTTAACTATAATGGCAAATGAAACAGAAATCGTATGATCCGAGATTATGTTATTGAAAGTATATTCTGCCGGGGTTCCGACTGAGATATTATCCACTCTCACATCGCTGATCCTGTATCCCGTTTCAGGTTGGAATGTGAAAGTCTGTGAAGTTCCGTGGTTCATGGTAAGAATACCTGAAGGAGACACAGAGCCCCCTGATCCGGAACTTGCAGTTATACTGTAAGTCATTATTTCAAAAGTTGCCGATATCGTATGATTGGCGGTTATATTGGTCAATGTATATGTTGTAACGGCTCCCGCGGAAATCCCGTCAATCAAAACATTGGTGATCCTGTAGCCTTCATCGGGTCTTATTGAAAATGTATGATCAGACGATTCATTTACTACAAGGTTTCCAATCGGGGAAACAGTACCTCCGGGCCCTGCCGTTATATTCACTGTGTATGTCGGAGTGGGTTCAAAAGTTACTGAGATGGAATGATCCCCTGTTATATTCGTGAATACGTAGGAAGAAACCCTGCCTATGGAAATCCCGTCAACAAGAACATCTGATATTTTATAACCTGTTGCAGGATTTACATTAAAAACCTGGGTTGTCCCTTCATAAACAGTAACGGCCCCGGCGGGTAATATTGTTCCCCCCTCGCCGGCTGTGGCAGTCACCAGATGCGGTGTCGATTGTGCAAAAGAGGCAGAAATTGAATGATTTGCTGTAACAGAGGTGAAGGTATAGTTGTTAACCTGGCCAACAGAAATGTTATCGACAAGTACGTCGGAAATATGATAACCGTTCGAAGGTGTTATTGTAAAGGTTCTGTTTGTCAGAATCGGAACACTGGTATTTCCCGAAGGTTCGATAGTGCCGCCGGCTCCTGCCGATGCTGAAATAGTAAACACCATGCCGCTTGCAGCAGCAATTTCCGATTCAGTCATGACACGATTAATAATTCTTACATCATTTATCTGGCCCATAAAGTTTGTGGTCGTTTCTGTTGCCAGCCCGAGGATCATCTCAGGAGTCGAATAATCTGATATTGCGTTGCCTGTTGAAAGTGTCCCGTTCAGGAGTCCATTAATATAGAGCCTGAACTCACTGCCGCTGCCAGATATCGCAATGTGGGTCCAGGTCTGTGCAGAAACAACCGAAGAGGATGTTATCACCTTAGAGGAGCCGTCAAAAATCCTTGCATTTATATGGCCATCATTAGCAAGATATATGTTTCTGTCATTCTTCGTTGATCCGGGAAACTCAGCCATCGAGGCAATATCCATTTCCCTGATCATTTCAGGCCTGACCTTCATCATTATGGTAAAAGACGGGCTGTTATTCCCTTTTAGAGTAAGATAGTCATCATTTCCGTCAAATATATAAGCGCCCGGCTCAAGCTGGGCCGGTCCGGGATAAGTTATCTCATCACCTTTCAGAATATATGATTTGTCGCTGCCGGAATCAACAATCTTGATGAATTTATGATCGCCTGTCGGCACCGTCGAGGCGTACCAGGTCCATAATCCGTTGTTTGAGTATGCAGTCCTGATCCCTATAAAAAGGTCAGGATCATCAAAACTTCCGTATGTATATGTTATTCCGTCGGGAACATCAACATCGATGAAGCCCCCGTTGTCACAGCCCAGCATCCACACATCCTTCCTGTATTTTACAGCAAGCTCCCTGACTGCCTTGTTAAGTCCTTTATGGTGCTCATGGCCATATTCACCCCAGTTATTATGGGTGATTGCCCTTCTCATCGAAGGATCTGCAAAATACTGTTCAAGCTTCGCCTTGATCTTGTTTATCTCAACTCTTGACAGGGGCGTGTGATTGTTGTATAAGCGGGTTTCGAGATGATCATCCAGCAAATAGCGGTATGAAGGATCATCACCGAGATAATACCTCGAATACTCCATGTCCGTAATGTCATCCCATGGAGTGTACCAGTTTCCAAGATAATCAATGGGATAATTATTGTTGTTCATGAATGTCTGCTGCTGGCTTATTATTGTCCTGAAAGCAGGTGTGGCAGGCATTGCTCCACAGATGAATTTTTCAGTCTTTTCCCAGAACGGAAGCATCCAGATGGCATCATCGTCCATATGCGAATTTATAAGTATGGTTCCACTCTTGGGGATTGTGCTGAAATCCACCTGAGTTCCCTGCGAAAAAGCTTTAAATCCGACCAGGGCCAAAATCAATATAACACCTGTCAATCTTCTGTAAAAATCACCTCTTTTCATAAAAAAATATTGAAATTCAGACAATCAAAAATACCAAATGGACATAAGAAATGCAAATGTTGATTGGTTATAAGTATCAGAAAATCAATAAAAAAGCGGCGTTTTATCAACAAAATTAAGGCGATGGTCAGGGAAGTTTTTTCATTGGCGTAACAGTATCTGTTGTTTATCAAAATCAGGAAAAAAATCATTGATTGATGGAAAAACTCCTGATGAATACCCAAGAAAGGCAGAAAATCGCTGAATATAATAGATTCAGGGCGTCTTTATCAATGGGTTTATTAATAAATATCATATATTTAAATGATATAGATCAATTTTCAATATGATAAACAGCATTGGTATTTAATGAAATTTAGAAAGGTAATAAATTACTGGTCAGTAATATCAGATATCTTTGTGAAATAATTAACAGATGCTGAAAAATGAAAATGAAGTTAACACTTGTGCGGGCTGTCGCAGGCAGTCTGCTTATGCTGGCAGGTCTGCTGTTGTTTTCCTCATGTGAAAAATATACATATCAGATTGAGACAGTCAATCCGGAAGAGCCTGTGTTGTTTCAGACGCAGATCCAGCCTATTTTTACCAACAACTGCATTACCTGTCACAAAGGCAACAGGAATCCTGACCTTAGAGCCGGGAATTCATATAATTCTCTTACAAAGGGAAATTATGTTACCCTTCCTGCTGAGAACAGCCGGCTTTACAGGATGGTGACCTCGGGAAGCCACTCTTCCTTTACGCTTGATTCAGAAAAACAATTGATCCTTTTGTGGATAAGCCAGGGCGCACTTAACAACTGATCTTAGTTAACCTTATAAACCAGACTATATGAAAAAGACTTTTCTATTATTCTTATTATCAACCCTGATGGTCTCAGTATGGGCTCAGGAGGAGGCACAGCAGCAGGCAAGCTCAAAACCCGTGAGGTTTACCTTTGGTACCGGAGTTCTTATCGATAACCAGACTATCGAATCACCCTATAAGGGGGGACTGGAGCTCCAGATACATCACAGGTTCAGCCTTATCGAAAACTATCATAATCTTTTCGGGATATATGGCGCCGCAAATACCAGGCTGGGGTTGAATTACGGGATTACCGACAGGCTTATGCTGGGAGTCGGAACGACAAAAGATTACAAATTACAGGATATACAGTGGAAATATAATATCATACACCAGACCGAGGATAACAGCGTGCCTGTTTCCTTGTCATACTATGGAAATATTGTGCTCGACCTCAGGAAAAAAGATGCTTTCGGACCTGTTGAACGTTACAGGGATATCCACAGGCTGTCATATTTTACACAGCTGATACTTGCCAGGAAATTCAGCAAGTCATTCTCAGCCCAGATTGCACCATCGGTCATATATTTCAATGCTGTTCCTCAATATACGAATGAATCAAAGTACAAAAACCTGAATTTCGGCCTGTCGGCAGGTGCCAGGCTTTCGGTTACAGGGAGCCATTCGCTTTTGTTTGAATACGACCAGCTTCTGACAAAGCAGGATCTGACTGATGATGCGCTGAAACCAAAGCCGAATCTGTCTCTGGGATGGGAGATCGGAACAGCCACACATACCTTCCAGGTTTTTGTGGCAAATTATTCACAGATTATTAATCAGCGGAACCTTGTTTTTAATACAAACAGTTTTTCCGACGGAGAATATCTTTTCGGATTCAACATCACCGTAAGATTTTAATAATTTAATTTGCACGTAATGACACTGACTGTATATAGATTTTGTCTGGTGGTCTTCTTTTTGCTTCCTTCCGGGATTTCGGGCTCGGAGCCTGATCATGAAACTGATCCTGCAAAGGATTCCTCATTATATCAGTCTCCGTTTTTTGAGGACAATGAGCGCTGTTTTAAATGTCACGGACAGAACACCTATTCTTATACAAATGAAAACCTGGGAAGGGAAGTTAAAGCCATTATGTTTTCGGAACGGGTGATCCCGAGGGGGAAATTCTATGAATCAAACCACAAAAGTTTCAGCTGTACAGACTGTCATTCCTCCGACTACACAAAATTTCCGCATCCCGGTGAGCTCAGGATGGAGCAGATGTACAATTGCATTGATTGCCACGGGAACGATGAAAAATTTGCAAAATTTCATTTTGAGGAAATTGAAAAGGAATATCAGGAAAGTGTCCATTACCAATATGAGGAAGTAGGCTTTTCCTGCTGGAAATGTCATGATCCTCACACCTATAAAATCAGCATAAGAAACAGTTCAAATCTGAAGGAGACAATACTGTATGACAATAATATTTGTCTTAACTGCCATGCAGACTATTCGCATTTTCAGCTGCTCTCCGACAAGAAGGAAATAAATATAGTAGCCAAACATGACTGGTTGCCAAACCAGGAATCACATTTTAAGAGTGTCAGGTGCATCGAATGTCATACCAAAGTGAATGACTCCATTCTTGTTGCTCATAGGGTTAAGCCCGTCGAATATGCTGTAAAAGGTTGCAATGAGTGCCATTCGCAGAACTCACTTCTAATGTCTTCTCTTTACAAATTCCAGTCAAGGGAACAAAGGGCAGATGGTTTTTTAAACGGAGTTATACTTAATCAATCATATGTGATAGGGGCTAACAGGAACGAATATCTTAACCTGATCGGCCTGTTGATATTCCTGGCAGTTGCCGGTGTTATAGTGATTCATATATCATTCAGGATTATTAAAAAACGCAAGTAAGCGATGAGTTATATATATCTCTATCCCAAATGGATAAGATTGTGGCATCTTTTAAATGGTCTTTTGTTTATCATTCTTATCATTACCGGACTCAGCATGCAATATACCAACAAAGAGGATAATATCTTTCTTGTAGGCTTTGCACGGGCTGTAAAATGGCATAACATTGCCGCAATATTGCTGACAATAAACTACATTGTATTTGTTACCGGTAATGTCATAACGAAGAACTTCAGGTTCTATAAAATTGAAAGGAAAAACTTCCTTTCCGACCTGATTTCACAATTCCTTTATTATTCGAGGGGCATGTTCAGGGGAGAAAAGCATCCTTTCCCTGTTACTGAAAACCGTAAATTCAATCCGCTCCAGAAATTCACTTATTTCATGGCCATGTATGTTGCAATGCCATTGCTTATAATTTCAGGAATCGGACTCATGTTCCCTGAGATCACGGTAAACCGGTTCTTTGATGTCAGTGGCCTGATCCTTACTGATCTTCTTCATGTCATAATGGGTTTTCTTCTTTCGGTTTTCATGCTTATACACATTTATACATGCACCCTTGGCTCCACCCCTGGATCACTTTTCAGAAGCATGCTGTCGGGTTATCATGAATCGGATGAACACTGAAAAACTGGCATAATAAAGTTTTGCACGGAAATTGTTATAACCATTCTATAAATTAAAATTTAAAAAGATGATCAGAAAAACCATTATCGCGATTTCTACTGCCGTTATAGGCACGTTGCTGATTACCTCCGGTAATCCTGCCCATGGCCAGCAACAGCCAAAACCATGGGACGTTCCAGCTCAATACAAGACAATGAAAAACCCTGTAGCCAAAGGTGAAGCCAGCGACAATGCAGGAAAGGTACTGTATACAAAAAATTGTGCTTCCTGTCATGGAAAAACCGGACTTGGTGACGGGGTAAAGGCAAGGGCTTTACAGACCTTCCCAGGTGACTTCAGTGGCGCTGCATATCAGAATCAGACAGATGGGGAACATTTTTACAAAACCAAGTTCGGAAGGGGAGAGATGCCAAAATACGAAGGCAAACTGACGGATGATGATATCTGGAACACGGTAAACTATATGAGATCGTTTAAGAAATAAACTTGTAGATTCTTCCTGCTTCCCGGAAAATCTGAAATTCTAATTCAGTGGTGGTGAAGCTCCGGCATTAAATTCAATACGTTGTGCGTGTGGCTATGATCACTGCTCAGGTTAGGCGGAGTTTCACCATTTCTTTCATATCTATTTAATAATGTAGGCAGAAACCCTATGTCAAATTAAAGATGCAACTGGCATCAAGGTTCCCTGGTTTTTACGTTGTTGTACCTAAAATCCTTTGCTATGAAACTATCCCCGACCAGTAAAAACTGGATTACAATTATCGGAGCGATAATTGCCGGTGTGAATCTTTTACTTATTATTCTATTATTTATTATTTCCACAATTTTTAATAACAGCGACACAAATCTCGGATTATTCATTTACATCATTTTACCCGGATTTTTTGTATTCGGCTTGCTGATGATACCGGTCGGGATCATTATATCAAGAAGAAAAGCTGCCGGCCTTCTTCCCAATGGTAAAAAGCTGCTGCCTGTTGTCGATCTGAATATTCCGAGGCAGAGGAAAGCATTTTTCCTTTTCACTATAGGAACAATAATAATCCTGTTTCTGTCGACTTACGGAAGTTTTGAAGCATATCATCTGACTGAATCGGTGGAATTCTGTGGAACCCTTTGCCATAAGGTTATGGAACCAGAATATACTGCCTACCAGAATTCAGATCATGCAAATGTTGCCTGTGTGGAGTGCCATGTTGGAAGCGGTGCTTCATGGTATGTAAAATCAAAACTTTCAGGATTGCACCAGGTTTACGCTGTACTTACAAAAACATATCCTTCCCCTATCGAAACACCTCTCCATAACCTGAGACCAGCCAGGGAGACATGCGAGAAATGTCACTGGCCCCAGAAATTCTATTCCAGAAAACTGGAGACAAACAGATATTATCTTACAGATTCGCTTAATTCTGAATATGATATAGTGCTGCAGATGAAAACCGGACCTGAGCTCAGCCTCCTTGGCCTGACGGAAGGGATACACTGGCACATAAATCCGGATGTCAGGATCGAATACATATCGGAAAACGACAAGCGCGAATTAATAACATTTGTAAGATATACAAATCAGGCTACAGGGGAGAGCACAGTTTACAGGAACCCCGATATTCCGGTATCCGACAGCGCCATTGCTTCATCCAACACAAGGCTAATGGATTGTATTGATTGTCATAACAGGCCTTCACATAACTATAGCTCGCCTCCGGTGTATTTTGATAAAGCGATGCTGACCAATGCGGTTTCACAAAATATACCATTCATTAAGAAAACTGCAATGGGGATACTCAGAAATTCTTTTGCTGACAGGGATACAGCCATGAACATGATAAGGGATGGGATTATCAATTACTATAAATCTGACTTCCCTGATTACTACAGTGCAAATGAGGCTTTAATTGACAGGTCGGTGGAAGGTCTTCAGGAAGCTTTCAGCCAGAATACTTTTCCGGCTATGAAAGTGACCTATGATGTCTATCCCGATCATATCGGTCATCTTGAAGTGGAGGGCTGTTTCAGATGTCACAACGATTCTTTTAGATCAGAAACCGGGAGAACAATCACAAAGGACTGCAACCTGTGCCATACAATTATCGGGCAGGGTAAGCCGGGCCAGATGAGATATACAGGTATTAATGAAACAATTGAATTTGAACACCCTGTAGACATCGGTACTGCCTGGAAGGATGCCAATTGTTCTGAATGCCACAGGTATCTTTACTGATTCAGGATTAAAAAAAAAGGTGCTTGAAGGAAGCACCTTTTTTTTGTTTTTAAATATCTTAAATGGCTGCAATGGTGTTTTCAAGCAGCTTTTTGGTATAAGCATAGTTGTGCACACCACTGCTTCCATCCCTTACAAGGAGCTGGAAATTGAGAATGGCTCCGAATTGTGCATTTGTGAGGGCCGGTAATGCAGGATTCCCATTTGCAGGATTCTTCCAGTAACCTGTAGGATTTGCGCTTGCATCATAAATATCAAAGTATCCGTGATATTGCCCGTCAATGGGATCTTTCTGCAAAATGTCATGTCCCGATCCGATCGCATTAATCTTTGCAGCCAGTTCTTCGAGTTTAGCTGATATCTCTGTTTTGATTGCAGTAAGCGATGCATTTGTTCCGCTCATAGAGGAGTGGCATCCTGTTGTGTTACATCCGTTGAAGTTATTAGTTGCAACAAATGAATGTCCGCCCGATAACCCTGAAGGAGTTGCCATATGGCAATCGGAACAGGAAGTGGCAGCAACGTGTGCCGAATTTGAGTATCCTGTGCCGAATTCGATTCCTCCTGTGCCTGAAGCAATGGCTGCCTGGACACCGTAATGAACACCTGTTCTGTATGAGATTGACGACATATTATATGTTGCAGCCGGCTCTGTTACAAGCTTTGCATAGTCGATTACTGCACCTGAAGATGCTGTTACAGGTCTTGGCTGGTGACATTTAGCACAGAGGTTTGATGATGTTTTGGCAAAATTAGCTGTTTTTGCCCCAGCCCACATTGTCATGGGAACTGCTGCCGTGGTTGCAAGAGGGAAGAAATCAGTTGCGGCGTAATTCTTATGAAGCGAAGTGTGGCAGGTAAAACAGCTTATCGGCCCGGGGAGTGCAAGGGCTGATGCCGAGGCCACATAATTGTTTATATATTTTGTGGGATCGGCAGGGTTCTGTGTTATGGTTGCCGGTGTATTGTTCTTTACAACATCAAGAAACCCCTGATGTGAATGGCAGGGAGCACAGTTATTCCTTGTTCCTTCTTCAAAGGCTTCACCTGCAAAATGAAGTGAATGTTCATATTCAATGACTTTTGCATCGACTACAGTACTGTTATGGCAAAGTTTGCAGGTTTCATTTGCATCCGCACCATCTTTGCCATCCGCTCCGTCTTTGCCATCCGCTCCGGCAGGTCCCATTGGCCCTTCGCAGGCCCATGCCAACATCACAGCCGGTAAAAATAAAGTTAAAAATCTGAATAGCTTTTTCATATTTTGGATTATTTCAGGTTAAGTGCAGCAATTTACCAAAAACAGATTGTTATTTTGTTAACAGTTCATATGCTATTTACAATATCCAAAGTTGACAGTTATGCATTAAATAATTGATATATCTCAATTAAATAAATGATATTTGTTATTATTGCTTTCAGGAGATATTGACATTTCTAAATTTGAACCTCACAAAAAATACCATGTCAGGAAAGAATCTGATAAACAGCTGTGAAAACTGCGAGAATTGCTGGAAAGGCTTTAAATGCCTTACTAATGCGGAGATTGAACTGATTAATGAAAACAGGTACGAAGCTGCATTCAAGCCCGGGGAGATAATTCTTAAGCAGGGTGCGCCGGCTTCAAACGCTCTCTTTCTGGCAAAGGGCCTGGCAAAAAGCTATATTGAAGGGATAGGCGGAAAGAACCTGATTATAGCTATCTTCCAGCCAGGGATGCTCATTCTGAGCCCCGGGGCTTATGTGAATTCCAGGCATGCTTATACAGTCTCGGCGCTTACTCCGGTAAATGCGTGTTTCATAAACTTCGACATCTTCCGGCAGCTTGTTCGGTCAAATGCTGACTTTGCAGAATTCCTGCTCGAGGATTTCAGCCGGAAATCCCTGATTTCCAATCAGAGAATGGTAAGCCTTTCACAAAAAAAGATGCAGGGAAGAATAGCAGAGGCATTGCTGAACCTCTCTGATGAGGTTTACAGATCGGATGAATTTGAAATAGTCCTTTCAAGGCAGGAGCTGGGAGAAATGACAAATATGGTAAAGGAGAGTGTGGTAAGGATACTTAAGGAAATGGAAGATGCCGGCATTATTTCGGCTGTATCTTCAGTAATAAAAATTATTGATAAGGCAAAGTTGAAAGAGATATCAGAAAAAGGATAGTCAAAGTCTGACCAAGGTTAAATAAAATCAAATCATGAAAATCACAAAATTCCTGTTTTCCCCGGTCTTCATGGGGATCATGTTTATAATATTTGCAGCCTCAATGGCTGCGGCAACATTTATTGAAAATGACTACGGCTCAGCTGCTTCCTATAATTTCGTGTATGATACCC
>JAAYUS010000112.1 GCA_012517605.1 Bacteroidales bacterium | reverse complement strand
AAGTTCAAAATTAACGAAACAGGTGCTGATGATGAAGCTGAGACTGCACTTTATGAAGGCTTAAAGGGTATGATTGGCGGCAACCTCACAAAGGAAGAATTCCTGTCAAAGTACAGGAAAAGCTCTGAGACAGTAGGGCCGACAATCGCAACAGATATCAAAAACAGGGCCTACTGGTCTGTCGGGATTGCCCTTATAATAATCTTTATATACATCTTCATGAGGTTCAAGAACTGGCAGTATGGCGTGGGAGCCATAGTCGCAATTGCTCATGATACAATGATAGTTATCGGGATTTATTCTCTTTTGTGGGGGATACTCCCATTTACAATGGAGATTGACCAGTCGTTTATCGCTGCCATCCTCACAGTAATAGGATACTCAGTAAACGATACTGTTGTTGTGTTTGACAGATTAAGGGAATTCCTTCCTCTTCACCGGAAACGCCCGGTTGGAGAAGTAATGAACATGGCAATGAACGATACTTTAAGCCGTACACTCAACACCGGAGTAACCTCCATCCTGGTTCTTATCGTGATGTTTATTTTTGCAGGCCCGACTATCAGGGGCTTCCTGTTTGCTATGCTTATAGGTATAATAATCGGTACATATTCATCTATCTTCGTTGCAAGCTCAATAGTATACGATGCGACAAAGAAAAAAGGCTTCAGGACGTAAAATAGTGTTTTGTGAAAGCACCTTTCTGAAAAAGCCTTAAAATAAATCGGTACCTGCGGTTATCAGTACTTTGTGAACTTTGCGCTAACCTCAACGTTACTTTGCGGTTAAATGATTTATCTTTAACCGCAAAGACCAAAGGTCAGCCCAAAGGAGTTAAAGAACTTACGATACAGCTTACTTAATTATATATGTTAAATCGATTGCCTGCAAAGTCTTTTTTTTTCTAAATTTGCACTTGTTCCGATTGATTAAATGAAGAATGATTTATGAGCGGTCAGGAGATATTTGTTATCATTATAGTAATCCTATTGCTGTTCGGAGCCGACAAACTGCCCGAAATAGCCAGGGGTGTGTCGAAAGGGATGAGGGACTTCAGGAAAGCGACCGACGATATCAGAAGAGAATTCGAGGAAAGCACAAGTGAAATACGAAAAGATCTGACAGAGGTGACTACCTCTCTCACAAACGATGTAAACGATATTTCACAGAATATTAAAAAGGATGCTGATGAGGTGGCCGACAATTTTCGAAAGGATGTCAATGACTTTCAGAATACTATCAACAGCGATCTGAATGAAGTAAAGGAAAACCTCGAAGCTGAACCAGTTGAGCACAAAGAGGCTTCGCCTGAAGTGACCGGAGAACAGGTTAACGCGGAAGCTCCTGACAATGCCGAAAGTCAGTCTGCAAAGGAAGCTGAAAATCAGGGTGCGGCACAGAGTACTTACAAGCGGACTATTAACGAACCCGACGATAATTACTATAATTACAGGGACTGACCAGCCTCCGGATCTTTAATTTATATCATGATCAAAACCACAGGTATCACAAAATCCTACGGAGACCTTAAGGTTCTTAAAGGTATTGATATCGAAATAAAGGACAGGGAAGTCGTTTCCATTGTCGGAGCAAGCGGCGCGGGAAAAACAACACTGTTACAGATAATAGGAACCCTTGACAAGCCCGATAGCGGTATTGTATCATATAACGGGACAGACACCAGCACACTCAGGGGAAAAGCTCTTTCCTCGTTCAGAAATACTCATATAGGTTTTGTTTTTCAGTTCCATCAGCTTCTTCCCGAATTCACAGCCCTTGAAAATGTTTGCATTCCGGCATACATTGCAGGAAAAGGCAAAAACGAAGCGGAAAGCAGGGCAAAAGAACTGCTTGGTTTTCTGAGTCTTTCAGACAGGCTCGAACATAAACCCTCGGAGCTGAGCGGCGGTGAACAGCAACGTGTTGCAGTAGCAAGGGCTCTTATAAACAACCCTTCTGTTATTCTTGCCGATGAACCATCAGGTAACCTTGACTCGGAAAACAAGAATGAATTGCATAAACTATTTTTCAGGCTGAGGGATACATTCGGTCAGACAATTATTATAGTAACTCACGACAGACAGCTTGCAGGGATGTCCGACAGGGTGCTTCAGATAAAGGACGGGCTTATCATCGGAGATCCTGAAAAATAAACTTAACGTAAAGACCCCTTATTGTTTTATATAACAGTACTTAGATATTGTATCTCTTTTTGAACCAGGATCCCTCACGACCGGTCATCATTTGCGAATACGCCCATACCATGGGCAACAGCCTTGGCAATTTCAAAAAGTACCGGGACCGTTTCCAAAATTATCCGAGGCTTCAGGGAGGCTTCAACTGGGACTGGGTTGACCAGGCTCTGAGTGCCGATGGCACGGGTGACGGATACTGGAATATTGGAAATAAAGATTGAAAAGTCAGGCGGATCAATAAGTTCCTGTATATTTAGAGGTTCTGAGCTTATTTCAGGTCTGTTGCAGCAGTGTTTCCGGAGAGTGCCCGCTGATAATGATGAAGGCGGAGGCGGAAGGAGTTTCGCAAACCGAAGGAGAAAAGCCGGGCTCGACCGGTATAATATCAGAGTGAATACCCTGGATATTAAGGCTGATGACAACGGAGAAGTGGTTATGGACGTTGCATCAGGCCTTGTTTTTTGGAAGAAAAACATGAATTTCAGGGGCAGTTCATTTTCATGACCGACTGCAGCTGGTCGTCCAGGGTTCATGAGGAATACCAGCTTAAGGAAAAGACTTACAGGTTCGGGTTTGCGATCAGTCCAATGTAGAAACTAAGAAAGGCGACAAGGCATTAAGGCATTAAGGCATTAAGGTGTTAAGATATGAAAGAGGCCAGGCTGACAGCTGATTGCTGATCGCTGACCGCAGAAAGCTTGAAAAAACTCATGAATTTTTATCGTAAAACGATATCTTAATTGTTTTTTTGCGACAAATATTTTAACCAAAAAGATTTGTTTTTTATTGTGTCTGACTAATGTGTTATCTATGTCTTTGACCAGGGAAGAGCTGAAAGAATTCCTTGATGAAAAGGTTGAGCTTTATAACCGTCCTTCATTCATTGAATCTGATCCAATTAGCATTCCTCATCGTTATACAGGGAAAGGTGATATAGAGATAGCCGGATTTCTCGCGGCGACAATCGCCTGGGGAAACCGCAAGATGATCCTGAAAAGCTCGGTAAGGATGATGGAGATCCTCGAGGATTCGCCTTATGAATTCATTGTAAATTCAACAGATTGTGAACTTGATCAGGCAATACGTTTCGTGCACAGGACTTTCAATTCGGTCGATCTTGCTTATTTCCTCAAGGCTCTGAGGCATATATACAGGGACAAGGGAGGGATTGAGAAAATATTTGAGACCTATAAAACATCCGATTCACTTCAGCCTGCTATTCACGAATTGCATAACATATTTTTCGAACTTCCGCACGAGAAAAGAACCGAAAGGCATGTTTCAGATCCGTTTAAAGGATCGGCGGCGAAAAAGATAAACATGTTTCTTAGGTGGATGATCCGGAAAGACAACAAAGGTGTGGATTTCGGCATTTGGGACTCAATATCTCCATCGATCTTGTCATGCCCACTCGATGTTCATTCCGGAAATGTAGCCAGGAAACTCGGAATTTTAAAGAGAAGGCAAAATGATGCAAAGGCAGTTGCCGAACTGGATGGAGTTTTGAGGAGTTTTGATCCGGAAGATCCTGTTAAGTATGATTTTGCACTATTTGGATTGGGTGCTATAGAAAGGTTTTCATAGCTAAATCGATAAAATCTTAAAAATTCTCCACCCCACCATAGCCTCTATAAACGTCTGTCATTCTGAGCGAAGCGAAGAATCTCATTCTTTTAATCGGACACGACTGTTTTAAAATATTAAAATGCCATCATATACTCACGGTAAGTCGGATAATCTGAGCGGAAACAACACGTACACGGCAGCCTAAAATCTTTCACTTTTCAGTTGGATATTATAAGATCATTTCGTAAATTTACGAAATTGTCATAAAAAAAGACTATAACAGGATTTGCAAAACCAATAAAAATGAGAGGCAATTATACAATCACTTATCACGAAAATGATATAATGCCTGCCAGATATGCTAAAGCACTTTCTTATCCGGCAGGATTATCTGTTCTCAGACATCTCTCATCCCTTAAGCCTTTTTGTTTTACTAAGACAGCCAACGATTTGCCGATTACTTATTATACTGTTTCAGAACACTTGACAGAATTAAAAAATGCAGGATTGGTACTGGGAAGTATAAAGCAGCCGGAAGATCATTACTGTGTAAACTACGAAAATTGAAGACTTTTTAAGAAATACCTCTGTGAGTTTACCCTTAAGGAAATTGCAAAAAAACAAAACAGCTAAATAAGTCTTGTTGTAGTGAAAGAAATAGGGTTTAATACAGGATTTTTTGCACATGGTGTTCTTAATCTGACGCCAAAGGAAAGTTTTGAACTATGTGAAAAAGGAGCAATGATTGTTGATGTGCGGGAGGAATATATGAATTCCTTTAAGATGTTTAAGGTTGAGAAAATATTTTATCTCCCTTACACCGAATTAAATCAATATTTCACTGATCTGCCAAAAGATGAACTCCTGATCTTTGCAGATGCTGTTGGATTAAGAAGTCGTGAGGCTGTTCTGTTTATGAATTCTCATGGTTACAACAACGTCGCAAATATGGCCGGGGGTATCGTCGACTGGGAAAGGGACGGATTACCTCTTATAACTGATATCACAAACCGTCTTTCAGGCTCATGCATGTGCCAGCTTAAATTGAGAGAAAAACCTAATAAACAGACCTAACAGACATAATTATGAATCGAAAAAACCTGATTGTATTGATTGTATTGATCGGAGCTTTTATTCTGATAGCATTTGTGACTGCAAAGAGCACTCAAAACAAAAGAAATTTTGTCAATAGAGAGTTGATTACTCAAGCCGGTGTCTGCCCGCCATTCTATTTGTACGATGAAGATGGGAATATAATTGATCCTGTAAATAATATTAATGCAGAAAAACCATATTCACCAAAGCAGACATGCGGGAAATGCCATGATTATGACAAAATAACCCGGGGATTTCATTTCCAGCAGGGTAAGGATGAAGCAGCAACTGGTGTTCTGGCTGACAGGTACCAATGGGTATCTCATCCCGGCAACTATGGAGGGAACTGGTGTTCGCCTGCTCCGCTTTATAATTATCTGTCGAAGAAAACAAATTCTTCTGCAAAGGAAATGGACATGACTTCCTTCACATTCATAACCAATGGATGTGCAACCTGTCATCCAGGAGGCGGCCCATTGGAATATGACAGGGAAGGATTCCGGTATGATAAGCATATGGAAGAGATGGGTTTTACTGCTGGTGGCACCAATAACTTTGATGGAGACTACTTCCAGGCTCACTGGAACCGTTCAGGTGTTATAGAAGCGGATTGCAATCTGTGTCACTTGCCAGAATATGATTATAAAACAAGAAATGACCACCTCGCAAAATTCAACTTTAAATGGATGGCGACAGCTGGTTCCGGACTGGCAACTGTTGAAGGTTCAATAAAAGATACAATGGAGGTTAAGGTCAAATATAACCCTGCAAAGTTTGGAGCTGATGGCAAAGTTTCAATGCATCTTGTCAGGGAACCCCGGAATGAAACCTGCCTTAACTGCCATTCAAAACCTCAGTGGAAAAAGCGTGGATCTTCTTTCACCGAATTCACTGATGTACATATTGCCAAAGGTGTCAAATGTGTCGATTGCCATGTTTCGGGTTCTATGGCATCAGATCCAAGGATCAAAGGGAAAGAAGTACATCAGTTCGGGAAAGGTGACGATCCGTCAGGATGGGTGAGAAATGATCTCGATAATACCATGCGCACCTGTAAAGACTGTCATCTTACCGGGTACCTGAATGCACCTGTTGCAAAACATACCTGGCTCCCGGATCTTCATCTTGACAAGCTTTCCTGCCAGGCTTGTCATATTCCTGAAAGAAAAGTAAAATCGGCATTGGTTCAGGTTAGTGATATTTACAATCCGGGTACAAAAATTACCCCTCCTCCAAAATATGTCTGGACATTTTATGACCAGAACATGAATTACTGGAACCATTATGGGGAGCTGACAATGTTTACAGCAAAAGACCAGCCGACAGATCCATTTATCCCTCAGTATGCTAAATACAAAGGTCAGATATTCCCTGTGAATGCGGTTCACAGCGCATGGCCTGGAATTTATACAGAAGGGAAGAAAGGACTTGACCAGCCTAAACAAAGAGATATATACAATATGTGGATCGCCCACAGAAAAGACAATTCAAAATATCCGGATCTGGCAAAAATTACAGATAATAATCATGATACTATACCTGAAGTCAACACTCCGGAGGAAATTGATGCATTTATTAATTCCGTTACTGCATGCCTGACTGATTTAGGTTATGATCTTAACGGAAAAAAGGTTGTATGGGTAAATGATGACAGGATGTATCTGAACGGAACGGATTATAAAATGCTTGAAAAAGAGGCCTGGGAGTCATCACCTTATGCTTCGGTTTACAAGTATAGTCACGACGTATTCCCGGCAAAAGCCGGATTGGGAATTAACGGTTGCACTGATTGCCACTCTTTCAAGTCTGATATTTTTTACGGACAGGTTGTAAGATACCCATTTGATGAGAATGCCAGACCTTTAATGGAACCACAATACAGGACCCTTAACATGAGCGGATTCATGGTAGGGTTGTCTGCTTTCAGAGAACAATATGCTAAATCATTTGAGTACCCGGCAATAATATTCCTGCTGTTGACTATTTTATTATCGGTGGGATGTTATGTAAATAAAAAACAGAACTTCTTCCCTGTTAGCTCAAATCACCTTCTGATAGTTTATGGATTACTGATTGCCGGGCTTGCTCTTGTTTTCCTGAAACCTGATGTGAAAAGCTATGTTCTGCCCGACAGACTGACTCTTGATGTAAATCACTT
>JAAYUS010000111.1 GCA_012517605.1 Bacteroidales bacterium | reverse complement strand
TGCAATAAGCGGTGGAATGTTCAGCAATTCTCCCGCCATTAACAGGACATTTATCGACACTCATGCACCGGATCTTTACGTTCCCGGTAATCCTGCCCATCCGCTGACATTCATTAACGGGGTTATGGATTTGCTTGGAATAAGGTAAAATATCTGACAGCAGGTATTAATATCCTGCAGCCTGGCCGTCTTTCCTCGATTCGGAAGCACCGTAATACACCTTGTTTTTATCATCCCACATTATGGCCTGGTAGCCGCCATATCCGCCAAGGTTCCATTCAACCCTGTGACCCATTGAAAGCAATTTCTGAATTATTTCCCACCTGAATCCGCTCTCAAGATAAAGAATTCCTCCATCGGTCATCTGCTGGCCTGTCGGTTCAGAAGATCCCGAATGATATATCCTCGGAGCATCGCCTGCTTCCTGGAGGTTCATTTTAAAATCGATCAGGTTTATTATTATCTGGGCATGCCCCTGAGGCTGCATGTCGCCGCCCATAACGCCGAAGCTGATCCACGGTTTCCCGTTCTTTGTTATAAATCCCGGGATAATTGTATGGAATGGTCTTTTGCCGGGGGCATAAGCATTTGCATGACCCGGATCGAGGCTGAACATTTCACCCCTGTCCTGTAACACAAACCCGAGGCCCGTCGGACACATACCCGAGCCCATGCCTCTGTAATTGCTTTGGATGAGCGATACCATGTTCCCGAATTTATCAGCAACGGTGAGGTAGATTGTATTGCCTGCCTCAATTTTCCCGGGGTCATATCTTTTTGAAGCTTTCGAAGGACTTATCATCCTCCGGCGTTCAACGGCATATTTCTTTGAAATCAGCTGACTTACAGGAACAGCGCTGAACCTCGGGTCAGCATAGAATTTTGCCCTGTCTTCAAAGGCAAGCTTTTTGGCCTCGGTGAACAGATGTATATATTCGGCGGAACCGAAGCCAAGCCTTGCAAGATCGAATCCTTCCAGTATGTTAAGGATCTGTATTGTGGCAATTCCCTGACCGTTCGGAGGAAGTTCCCAAATATCATATCCCCGGTAGGTAGAGCTTACAGGCTCTACCCATTCGGATGTATGACGCGCCATGTCGTCATAGGTAAGAAAACCGCCCTGTGACTTCATAAACGCATCTATTGACTTTGCTATGCTGCCCCTGTAAAACTCGTTTCTTCCTCCTCTGGCAATTTTGTCAAGAGTATTGGCAAGATTGGGATTTTTGAAAATCTCGCCTTTTGCAGGAGATTTTCCTCCCGGCATATATGTTTCTTTGATGTTAGGATACTGTTTCAGCGCAGCGGTACCTGTTTCCAGTGAATTGGCTATAACTTCAGTTACCGGGAACCCATCCCTTGCATAGTTAATTGCAGGCTGGAGTATTTCTCTCATCGGAAGCCGGCCGAACATATCATGCATTTCAAACCATCCGTCAACACATCCAGGTACGGAAACCGGCAGCGGCCCGGTTGACGGGATAAAGTCGAGACCTTTGTTTTTGAAATATTCAAGTTTCAGCGATCGTGGAGATCTGCCGCTTGCATTAAGACCATAAAGCTTTTGTTTGTCGGCGCTCCAGATTATTGCAAACAGGTCGCCACCGACACCGCAGCCTGTAGGCTCAACAACCCCAAGAACAGCATTTGCAGCGATTGCCGCATCGATTGCATTGCCTCCTTTTTTGAGAATATCAAGAGCCGCCTGCGTTGCCAGAGGCTGGCTGGTTGCCGCCATTCCATTCTGGGCAATAACCTCTGAACGGGTTGCAAAATCCCTTCCTGTAATCCTGTCCTGCGAATATGACAAAGCCGTTATCAAAAGCAATGTAATTGCTAAAACTTTTTTTTTCACAACGATCATAGTTTATGATTTTTCCTGAGGCAAAGTTAATAGTTTAGGTCCACTATTTAGCCATTGCCCTTAATTTTAAATCGGCCGGCATCTTTTCGACAGCATATCTCAGCGAGGTTCTGGGCATTATTGTCCTGTGGTTCATTACAAAATCAAATACTTTGTCCTGGTGGGCCTGGCTTGCTGCCTTGAGCATCCAGCCATATCCTTTCCTTACCATGTCATCGGTATCGGTAAGGAGGATCTCGGCAATTTCAAAAATATCATTCAGAAACATGCCTTTTCTGGCGGGAATTATCAGGCTTACGGCTGAAGCTCTTTTTTCCCACCTGTTCTTTGAGTGCGCAAGTCTTTTAAGATCATTTATTTTTTCAGGGTACATTTCCACAAGGGTCCCGACCGAATGATTGCATAATGTGTCGCAGGCTGCCCAGTTTGTTACATATTTGCTGATCCATCTTTCAAATATTTCAAAATCTGTCGGTTCGTACCTTTTATGGACAAAATATGACCAGTTGCAGGCAATTCCGGCTTCTTCCAGATAACCTGACTTCCATAGCTCTTCACACATAAGGAAAATCTCGTTTTTAGGCCTTTCTTTTATTTCCCTGAAATATTCTTTTGCGATCCTTTCAGTCATAGCCGATTTAACGCCGTAAAGCTTAACATCTTCCCTGAAGAATCGCTCACCCGAGATCCTTGTCTGTTCGTCAGAACCTGCTATCAGATCCTCTTTTATCCTTTCCGGAATACTTTTCATTTTTTCCTTTCTATTAGTAAGTCGTCATTAATTTTCTGTAAACACCGTGCCACACCTGGCTTTACTTATTCTTCCAGCAGATTGACCTCCTTGATTTCCATGGTTTTAAGGTTTATCCTTAATGACTTAATTTCACATGGTCTGAAACTGCCTTCCCATTTTTTGTCAATGAATTTAAGGTCGACGGAAGCTCTGACATTTTCGCCTGAAGTCTCAATACACCTGATTATCATATCATCACCGTTTTCTGCCTTCTTGACAGAAGATATATCTGTTTTATCGTTATCCACCGACAAGAACGATGCAGATTTTGGCATGGAACCTCCGTGGATCCCCTGGTAGATAATTGCTGGTGCCTCCAGCAGTTCCGATGCACGTCTTACCGGCTGCCCGGCCTGCCAGTTGCCCCTGTGGGGCACAAGAAGCATACGGAATGTTTGTATACCCTGATCCTGCCATATATGTTCAGAATTCATGTCAAGCACCCTTGGATTATGATGGGCAAAAACTGCTGACCT
>JAAYUS010000110.1 GCA_012517605.1 Bacteroidales bacterium | reverse complement strand
ATTCCACCATCCGGGCGGAACATAAAATCATATCTCAAATAACAAAGTCCTGCGTGTCGGACCCTGTCCCGCCGTAGCGGGAATTCCACCATCCGGGCAAACTCATAATTTGTCCACTGGTCTTCTGGTCTTGCGGTCTACTGGTCTGAAGAACATGACCGCAAGGGAATGGATAGGCAAATTTATATAAAAATCTTAAATCTAACGCAAAAAAGTCCCTCTCCCGCGCCTTGCTTCGCCGAAGCGGCTACACCCAGGCGAAGGGAGAGGGGTTTAGGGTGAGATCAATATATTGTAAGGTCTTATTCCTTTACCAGAACAGGTTTGCCAAATCCAACTTTTTCAAGCTCTTTTGCCTGAGTCGCTGCATCACCTGCTACAACATAATACATCCTATCAGGATTTATATATTTGTTTGCCAGATCAAGGATTTTTTCTGCGGTAAGTCCCTGTACAAAAGCTTCTTCCTTCTTTATATAATCAACAGGAAGATCATATACTGCAATATTGTTCAGCATATTGAGAAGGCTTCCAAGGGTTTCATAATTACGTGCATTCCCCTTCAGCAATGCTGATTTCGTGAAATCGACATATTCCTGAGGGATCTCCTTTCGGTATTTTTCCATCTCGGTTTTAAAAATGTTTACCGATTCAAGTGTAGAATTCGTCCGTACCATTGATGTTGCCATGAATGTTCCATAATTGACTCCTCCGTTGAAATATGACCTGGCTCCATACGTAAACCCTTTTTCCTCGCGCAGGATCAGATTGAAAAGTCCGTTGAATGACCCTCCGAGTTTATAATTGGTAACATACGCAGGATAATAATCAGGATTCTTTCTTGATATTGACGGGCAACCTATATAAATAACTGATTGTTTTGCTCCGGGAACATCCACAAAAAATATCTGCGACCTTTCAGGAGCATCCGGAACCTTTACTGAAGGAACTGCCACTTCTTTTGGCTGCCATCTGTTATTAATTTTTTCCAGGGCCTTTGTAACCCTTTCCTGGTCGATATCTCCGGCAACGATGAATTTTGCCAGAGAGGGGGAGAAATTACTGCTGTAAAAATCCTTAAGGTCGTTGATTGTTAATGAATTCACAGATTGTTCATTACCTGAAGTCTCGATCGAAAGTATATTATCTTTTCCAAAGATCAGGCTGTTGAGTGTGTTTGATGCCAGATAACTCGGATTTGCCTTGTTACGCCTGAGGTTATTTACTACCCTGCTCTTTGCAAGTGCAAACTGAACGGTGTCCCATCTGGGTTCAAAAAGCATCTCTTCAACAAGGTCAAGAGTTTTTTCGAAATTGCGTGCCAGTGTGCTTACCCTTACAGATATGTTTTCTGATCCTCCGTAAAATGATATGCTTGCACCAAGAAGTCTTATCGCATCTTCAAGCTCCTCCGGAGTTTTATTCTTTGTCCCTTCATTCATAAGTGAGGCAGTCATACTAGCAACACCAGCTTTTTCAACAGGATCAAGAAGATGCCCTCCGTCAATGATTATCGAATACTGTACAAGAGGCAGCTCGCTTTGTTTTATTCCATAGAGTTTCATTCCGTTGGCAAGAGATCCCGTCCACACTGAAGGAAGTGTAACAACCGGATCAGGACCAACCGGCGGCTGAACGGAACGGTCGAATTTTGTAGGAGTTTTAACAACAGGTTCCTCTGCTACGGCAGTCGTCTTTACTTCAGCAGCTTTTGTGACATCTTCTTCAACGATACCTGCATTTATTGAACCTTCGGCAACCAGATTTACTTCACCCTTCGGGACAAAGCTTGTCATAACAAAGTTCTTACCCTTAATGTATTTCTCAAAAGCATTTTTGATATCCTGCGAGGTGACAGCTTGTTCGGCATCAAAATCCTGCGCATAATATGCCGGATCATCTTTATACATCTGGTATTGCCCCAGTGTAAAGGATTTGCTTAATATGCTGCTGAATCGTCCATAGAAACCGGTTTCATTTCTTGCCTTCAGGGCAGTCAGGTCTTCCTCTGAAAATCCGTCTTTTTCAAACATGTCAAATGCTTCAAAAATGGCTTTTTCAACATCGGTGAGGTTTACACCAGGGTTTGCCGTAACCGAGATCTCAAATGTCCCGGCTAATTCCAGCGACTGATTATATGCATTTACTGAAGAAGTGAGTTTCTTATCTTTAACAAGAACCTTGTATAACGGTGTCTTTTTTCCATTTGAAAGCAACTGTGCAAGATAATCGAGTGCATATGAGTCTTTTGAGAACTGCTCAGCGGAAGGGAAAACCATTGTCAGTCGGGGAGCCCTGGCAAAATTATCTTCATGGTAAAGTCTGATGGTTGAGGAGAGGGTTGAAGGCATGGGGCTTCTTTTTTCAACAGGCTCGCCTGCTGGAATTTCGCCAAAATACTTTTCAACCAAAGCTTTAACTGATTCTTTATCAATATCCCCGGCTATTACAAGAGTTGCATTATTCGGTGCGTAGAATTTCTTGTGGAAAGCTTTTACATCCTCTACGGTTGCATTCTGAAGGTCTTGCATCTCACCGATAACATCCCAGCTGTAAGGATGTCCCTTTGGATAGACATTTTTAAGGATTAAGGCATCATTATGTCCATATGGTGCATTATCAACGCTCTGACGTTTTTCGTTCTGCACAACATTCTGCTGGTTTGCAAAAGCTGACTGGGTTACAGTATTTTCAAGATATCCCATCCTGTCCGACTCAAGCCACAGGGCCATTTCAAGTGCATTCTTTGGGATAACCTCATAATAAACGGTATTGTCGAAGCTTGTTCCTCCGTTAAGTTCACCTCCTGCACCCTGGATTAGTCTGAAAAGCTGATCCTCACCGACATTCTCCGATTTCTGGAACATCATGTGCTCAAATAAATGGGCAAATCCTGTTTTTCCCGGTACCTCACGGCTCGATCCGACATGGAAAACCACAGCAACGGCGGCAATCGGATCGGATTTGTCCTCGTGAAGGATCACCGTCAATCCGTTTGACAAAGTATATTTTTCAAATGGTACAGAAATTCCCGGACTGCTCTTTTTCGCAGTGCATGAGAGCATGATCAGGATTGAGACCATAACAGATAGGTAAAGCACTTTTTTCATTTCCTCTTGATAATTTGGTTATTTTGTTTTGATTTTTCAGAAACCTAAAATATGAAAAATAACGTCCGGTGAGGCCAAACAGGGTTATTTTGTCTATAAAATTCAGTTATGGCCATGATTTTGGCTTTCTGTATGACTGATTTATCAATTCTGACTTAGGTTTATTAATGAATATCAATTAGCAGTGATGCATTAACATTTTATAAATCACTACAAAGTGTTAATAATAAACATAATACAAACATTCTTTGTTTTTTAATTTGGATGGATATATTAACCCCGGTGGGGTTAAATTTGAATAACCGTGGGTGCAACCCACGGTTAAGACCTCCCCCCACTTTGCAACCCCGAAGGGGTTGAATATTGAACTTATTATAAAAATCTATTATTCAGCCCCTTCAGGGCTGAGACATTCAGTTTATGGCTGACCGTGGGTTTGCACCCACGGTTATTCAGATTGTGCCACTTCGTGGCACTATTTAATTCTATAATTAAAGCATCAGCAATTAATGTCAATTATCTCTTTGCCGGAGATGAATTAAATCTTATTTTAGATTTGCCGAAGATGCATGAAAAAACATATATTCTGTCTTAATTTTACCTTTCACCAGATGAGCGCAACGAAAATAAAAATATCCGGGGCTCTGCAATTCAGGGGTAAAATATCACTGCTTTTCAGGAACAATGCCGGATGGTTTCTGCGATTCCTGCTTACAGGATTGTTTATCGGTCTTGGAGTATGGTTCTTCAATCATGAGAAAACTGAGCTCAGCAGTGTGATAAAGCTTATTTCGGGTGCAAACCCTTTGTGGCTCACAACAGGTCTTGCACTGGTTGCACTGTACATTTTTCTCCAGGGTTGGATGTATGTTATGTCTTTTGCTTCTGTAGGGGAAAGAATTGGCATGGGGGATGCCCTGATCTTATTTCTGAAAAGGAATTTCATAAGTGTTTTTATTCCGGCAGGAGGGGTCTCCTCAATGACCTTTTTTGGTGACACTATTGAAGAGAGGGGTATCCCCGGGTCTCGGATATATTTTGCATCTGCCATATATGCATTTGTCGGGATCCTGTCGGTGATACTCGTCGCCATACCTGCGTTTCTGTTTGCGATTACAGGAAATGATACAGGGCTCTCCAGGTGGTTCGCTCTTGCCGGAGCTGTACTAATAGTGACAATTGTTTATTTCCTTTACAGATCGGTCATTAAAAAGAAAATTGCTTACCGGCTTGTATTAAAGATTTATCCGGGGGCAGAGATGTTCATTGATGAGGTGATAAACAGCAGGGTCGTTCCACGGTTTTTTATCTTCACTGTACTCACATCGGTTCTGATTGAATTCACCGGTATTGCCCATGTTTATATCTCGATGGGAGCTCTGAATATTGACCCTTCACTCGCCACCTCAATAATGGCATATATAGTCGTGGTTCTGTTTCTGATTATATCTCCATTTCTGAGAGGTCTTGGTGCTATTGAGGTTTCAATGTCGTACCTGCTGATTCATTCTGGTTATTCAGATGTTGAGGCAGTTACTGCAACCCTTCTTTTCAGGTTTTTTGAGTTCTGGCTGCCCCTCTTAGGCGGCTTGATAAGTTTTATGATAAAGGTTGAAAAACTTCTCCGAAGGATATTTCCCTCAATTCTGATCTTCGCCCTCGGCATCATTAACATTTTTTCGGTGCTTTCAGGAGTTATGCCCGATAAGTTTTTGTTACGACAACAGTTTGAAGGAGATCTATTACAGGATTCCTTCAGAGAGTCTTACCGTATATCATGAGGCAGGAAAGAAAAGCCTGTTTATCGGGCAGGAAGGTGTTGTTGATCTGCAAAAGTTCACTTTGGAGGGTGGTGAAAAGAAATCGATAAGAAATGCCCTCAATAAACTAAAGGATCAGGGATATGCCTCACAGATATACACCCCGCTGCTCAGGGATGGACTGATTCAGAAACTGAGATCTGTAAGTGACGACTGGCTTAAGTCGATGGAAAGGGAGGAGATAGTCTTTTCGCAGGGCATGTTCCGTGAAGATGAAATATAGAGCCAGACCGTAATCGCTGTTGAAAACAAAGAGGAAAAAATTATTGCCTTCCTCAATATTATTCCTGATTACAAACCGGATGAAGGAACATATGATCTCTTAAGGAAGACCCACGATGCACCTAACGGAGTAATGGATTTTATCCTCGTTGAACTGT
>JAAYUS010000109.1 GCA_012517605.1 Bacteroidales bacterium | reverse complement strand
TTTCTGATCGGGGAGGCAGGCATTGCCCTGCCTTTATCTGATATTGTCGGCATCTTGAAAGAGATTGTCTTATGAACTACGTTGAGCAAAATTAGGAAAATTCCTGATGGCAAAATGTTTATTTAGCTGAATCCGACATATTTTTATAATTTTGCACCTCAACAAAAAAACCATAATATCAGGAATATCATGGAGATTCCATCAAAATACGAACCTGCCAAAGCTGAAGATAAATGGTACAGCTACTGGATGAAGCATGGATTTTTCAAGAGCACCCCCGATGAAAGGGAGCCATATACAATTGTGATCCCGCCTCCTAATGTGACAGGTGTCTTGCATATGGGTCACATGCTCAACAATACAATCCAGGATGTGCTGGTCCGCAGGGCAAGGATGCTCGGCAAAAATGCCTGCTGGGTTCCGGGCACAGACCACGCTTCTATTGCAACTGAGGCGAAAGTAGTTGCGAAACTTAAATCAGAGGGTATTGAGAAAAGGGATCTTACAAGGGAACAGTTTCTTGAATATGCCTGGGAATGGACTCACAAACACGGGGGAATAATCCTCGAACAGCTGAAAAAACTGGGGGCTTCATGCGACTGGGACCGCACTCTATTCACGATGGACGAAAAGCGATATGATTCAGTAATCAGGGTATTCGTCGATCTTTACAATAAAGGCCTTATTTACAGGGGAGTGAGGATGGTCAACTGGGATCCGCAGGCAATGACTGCAGTCTCAGATGAAGAGGTAATCTATACAGAGGAGAAATCAAAGCTTTATTATGTAAGGTATAAAATAGCCGGTACGGATGATTTCGTGACAGTTGCCACCACACGTCCGGAAACTATCCTTGGCGACACCGCAGTATGCGCAAATCCTGCCGATGAGAGGTACCTGCATCTGAAAGGGAAAAAGGTGATTGTCCCCATGGTAAACAGGGTGGTGCCTTTTATCTTCGACGATTATGTCGATATGGAATTTGGAACAGGCTGCCTGAAAATAACACCTGCCCACGACATCAATGATTATGAAATAGGAATGCGGCACAAGCTGCCTTCCATTGATGTTTTCAATGATAACGGGACAATAAGTGAAGCAGCCGGACTGTTTGCCGGTACTGACCGGTTTGCTGCCAGGGAGCTTGCTGAAAAAGAGCTTAAAAAATCGGGCAGCCTGGTGAAAGTTGTGGCTTACAACAACAAGATTGGACGTTCGGAACGGACAAATGCCGTCATAGAACCAAGATTGTCGGTCCAGTGGTTCCTGAAAATGAAAGACATCTCGAAGCCTGCACTTGACGCTGTCATGAACGGTGAGGTACATCTTCACCCTTCAAAATTCCGTAACCTGTACCGGCACTGGATGGAGAATGTTCACGACTGGTGCATCAGCCGTCAGTTATGGTGGGGTCACAGGATCCCTGCATGGTATTACAATAACGGAGAGTTCGTTGTTGCTGAAAATGCAGAAAAGGCGCTGCAACTTGCAAGAGAAAAAAGCGGAAATCCCAACCTGATGGAATCTGACCTTCGCCAGGACGAGGATGTGCTCGATACCTGGTTCTCTTCATGGCTCTGGCCGATAACATCCTTTGACGGCATAAATGATCCCGGGAATCGTGACCTTAAGTATTATTATCCGACCAACGACCTGATAACGGCTCCTGAGATCCTTTTCTTCTGGGTCGCAAGAATGATTATCGCCGGATATGAATATATGGGTGAAAAGCCCTTCAGCAATGTTTATCTGACAGGACTTGTTCGTGACCAGCAAAGGAGGAAGATGTCGAAGTCGCTGGGCAACTCTCCTGAGCCGCTTGACCTTATCAGGAAATATGGTGCCGACGGCGTAAGGGTCGGGATGATGCTCTGCTCTCCGGCCGGCAACGACCTGCTTTATGATGACTCGCTTCCTGAGCAGGGAAGGAACTTTGCCAACAAAATATGGAATGCCTTCAGGCTTGTCAAAGGCTGGAAGGTTGATGATACGCTGGCTCAGCCTGAATCATCGGCCAGTGCAGTTAAATGGATGAATGAGGTCCTTAAAAAATCACTGGCCGAAATTGATTCCGATTTCAAAAAGTTCAGGATTTCGGGTGCCCTTATGGCAACATACAAGCTTTTCTGGGATGAATTTTCGGGATGGTACCTCGAAATTATCAAGCCTGAATATAAAAAACCTGTCGACAGGTCAACCTATGATTCCACTATTGCCATTTTCGATAATCTTCTGAGGATAATCCATCCGTTCATGCCTTTCATTACCGAGGAGATCTGGCAGATGATAGTGGACAGGAAAGAAGGGGAAAGCATTATGATTACCTCAATGCCGAGGGCTAAAAAGCATAACCGCGACATGATCGCAGCCTTTGAGAAGGTCAAGCAGATTGTCAGCAATGTAAGGACGGTGAGAAAGGAAAAACAGCTTGCGATAAAGGATGCCATCGAACTGGCAATAAAAGCTGAAGATGTTAGCTTCTCCGGAGAATACCTGTCAGTTATAAAAAAGCTCTGCAATATTTCTGATGTGAAATTTGTAACAGCCAAGCTCGATAATTCTGCAGCTTTCATGGTAGGCACAACCGAATTCTATATTCCGCTGGGAGATAAAATAGATGCTGAGGCCGAAAGGATCAGGATTGAAGCTGATCTTGACTATTACAGGGGATTTCTGGAGAGTGTAATGAAGAAACTAAATAATGAGAGGTTTGTGAAAAATGCTCCTCAGCCTGTAATTGAGCTCGAGCAAAAGAAAAGGGCAGATACGGAATTGAAAATTCAGGCGCTTGAGGAAGCACTGAAAGGACTTGGAAGCTTTTCAGGGAGTTAATTTCCTGAGATAGTAATCCTGGTTCGAGTTCTTTATTTCCCATCCGTCATTCATCATTATCTGCCATCCTTCACCTGTAACATGGTTTTTGTCGATTTTAATACCTTTGGCAGTTATCCGGAGATACTTATAGTTGTTTGAAATAAGGCATCCTGTCTTATCCACTGTAAGCTTTCCCCAGTTATCTGACACCCTGATCGTGTGGTAAAGGGTGCCGAGAGTGTCGAGGTACTGAAGATCTTCCGGTTCAAAATCAAATGAAGGACTTTCAAGCTCAAGAAAAACGACTGGCTTTTGTGTAAAGACGCTGACCTGGCTGTTGAGTCTTTCTTTAATATCAAGAAGTCTCTTGTCTTCCTCCTTGTTTATTCCCTCAATATCATAGCTCAGCGCGATACTGCCGGCAACGTCCCTGCAAACAGGCGGAAGTTCAATGCTGTAAAGGTTTTTTGCAAGGAGGGCAAGGTCGGTTGTATCGGAGCTGAGTGTAGTGAAGTCAAATCCTTTTTTTTGAAGTAAGGTAGCATATAATGCCCCATGGATAGAGCCATATGACCGGGCATACGACTGCATGGAGTAAATGCGGTCGAGATATTCGAAAAGCCTTGTTTTGTAATCTGCATCCGATTCTGAAGCCAGAATCATATATGTAAATGTGGCAAGGCCCTCGTAGTTCTCAAAACGGTTCTGAAGGCCGGCATATTTTGGGAACAGTTCCCTGCCTGATCCTCTGAATATAAGCGCATCCCTGAGTGCAAGGGACTGTTCTTCACCATCAGCCTCAATAGCCTTCCTGAGTGCTTTCCATTCCAGTTTGATCCATATCCGGGCCTCTCTTTCATCCATGTTTACAACATTGAAATACTCGGGCTTTATGCCAATGATTTGCTGGTGACGGTGGTACAATGAATGGATTGCCCTGGTTATTATCCTGTATTCATCTTCTTCCGGCGGCAGCGGGGCAATTCCGAAAAGTGTCCCGCCAAATGTGACAGCGCTTGTGGTGATAAGATTCTCTCTGGGGTAGATGCCTGTGTAAATACCATCCTTCAGCTTGAGAAGGCCGTTGTTATCGATCTGGTTGGAACTTATTTTTCTTGAGGTCCGGTCGACAAACATCAGTGGACCATAAAGGTTGGAGCCCCAGAGCCTGCCACTGTCCCTGTTACAGATTTCCTCGATTTTCCTGAAATTTGCAATTGCTTTTTCTGCAGTAAAATAGCTTTCTGTAACCTTTTCCTTGCAGCTTATCAGAATAAGCAAAAGGCCAAAAAAAGTCAGAGTTCTCATTCTTAGAGGTTGTTGGCGTAAAAATAAGCAAATTTTCCACATATGGCGAGGTCAGAAGGCTTTCAGACTCATATCAAGGCTTTTAATCTGATGGGTCAGGGCTCCGCAAGAGATGTAATCGACTCCGCATTCTGCATATTCCCTGATATTTTCAAGCGTGATTTTCCCTGATGATTCCGTTTCAAAACGTCCGTCGATAAGATTTACTGCTTCCCTTGTGTCGTCTATGCTGAAATTGTCGAGCATTATGCGGTCAACATTGCCGGCCGCGATAATTCTTCTGACATCATCAATATTTCTTGCTTCGATCTCCACCCTGAGGTTTCTTCCGGTCCTTTTCAGGTATTCCCTTGTCTTCACGATGGCATTTTCAATTCCTCCGGCATAATCGATATGGTTATCCTTGAGCATTATCATATCATACAGGCCCATCCTGTGATTCATGCCACCGCCCTGCCTGACTGCCTCTTTCTCGAGGAACCTCATTCCCGGAGTTGTTTTCCGCGTATCCAGAACCTTTGTTCTGAATCCTTTTATCCTGTCGGCATATTGCCTTGTGCTTGTTGCAATGCCGCTCATCCTCTGCATAATATTGAGAACGAGCCGTTCCGATTTAAGGATCGACTGCTTTTTTCCCTCTATGTGAAATGCGATATCGCCTGGTGAAATTTCCGTTCCGTCGTTTATGAACTGGCTAAATACAATTTTGTCGTCTATTATTCTGAATACCTCTCCGGCTACCCTGCACCCCGACAGGATACCTTTTTCCTTTATTATAAGCCTGGCTCTTCCTTCTGATCCTTCAGGTATACAGGCAAGCGATGAATGGTCTCCATCGCCAATGTCTTCTTCAAGAGCTCTTCTGATGAAATCCTCCAGGATTTTATTTTGCGGTGTCGGGCTCAATTCGTATCTGATGGATAAGTAATTCCTGGTTTACCTTTTTCAGAAGAAAATATACCCTGAAGCTTCCCTTTTCCGTTTCGAGGTTGCCAATTGCGTACTGTGCATCATTCCTGGCCCCCTGATGTCTTATCACAAAGTCCTTTGTATGGTATTCATTGAAGAAATCTTTCAGAATTGTCTCAGCGACAACTTTCTTGTAAAAATCCTCCTTGTCAAGAAGCAGCAGCTCAACCGTTGAGTTCATGTATTTTGACAACTCGGCTGCATTGCCTGCTTTAAGGGCAAGGGTAATTCCGGCAGGTATGCTTGTCTGCTCCTGGAGAACCGTTGTTGATATTCCCGCCGTCAGCAAGATCGCTACCGATAAAACTATCAATCTCATCTGCTTTAATTTATTTTCTGCTATCAGGTACTACCCGGTACAAATTTAAACTAATTATCAATAAAACCTCTGACCGGCTTTCATACGTTTCATTATTGACCATGCAAGGTATTAATTATTATTTTTGTAAAAAGCGCCGGTCAGTTTTTTATATACAAAAGTCGGGCCAATCAATATGAAGATTGCATTGCTGCAGGTTGGAAAAACAACAGAAAAATATCTGAATGAAGGAATTTCAGTTTATGAGGAAAGGATCAGAAAATATGTTCCGTTTGAAATACTGACAGTCCCGGATATGAGGAATACCCGCAATATGCCTGCTGCTGAGCAAAAATCAAAGGAAGGGGAGAAAATACTGCAGGCTTTGAAAGAGGATGATTTTGTGGTATTGCTGGATGAAAAGGGGAAAGAGTTATCAACAATTGAATTTTCCACATTCCTTGGCAGGACCATGATGCTTCAGAAGAAAAGAATTGTGTTCATCATAGGAGGGCCATGGGGAATAGCAGATAACATACTCCGGATGGCTGACTTTAATTTTTCTTTGTCGCGGCTTACTTTTTCGCATCAAATTGTACGATTATTGTTCCTGGAACAACTTTACAGGGCATTTACAGTCATAAAAGGGGAACCTTATCATCATATTTAGAAAGGCATGCCAGTATGAGATCCGGAAAGATAAAGACAACGCCATTGATGCTCACCTTAGTTTTTGCACTGCTTGCAATTGCTGCCGAGCTTGTCTATTCCGGTAATTTTGAATACAGGTTTAGGACTAAGCGTTTCAACAGGATACTCCATGAAAAGGAAAAAATAATGGAACAGTGTCTTGAGGGTATGAAACCGGTTCTGGCGAGAGGTGAAACACACCATGGGTCGGTCGTCGAAAATGATCTGTTTGCAGTGGCAGAGAAAAACAGGATAACCCTTCTTGAATACATGGGAAAAAAACTCATATACTGGTCCGACACTGATTTTGATGTTCCGGAAGTTCTTCCCGATTCGCTTTATACAAATCCTTTTGTATTTGTTGAGAACGGATGGTTCCTGGCAAAATCGACTGAGGCAGGGAATGAGAAACTGATAGCCCTGATGAGGATCAGGAGCGAATATGGTTTTGAAAATGAGATTATCAGGAACGGCTTTGTAAGTGATTTCAGGATTCCGGAAGGTGTTGATTTTAGCAGGAATAAAAAAGCATCTGATTTTCATGTTTTTAAATCCGACGGAACTTTCCTTTTTGCACTGGTGTTTCCGGAAACAAAGCCTAAAACTCCTTTTATTTATATTCCATTGCTTTTATGGGTAATTACATTTATCCTCATTATATATTCTTCGCTTTGCCTTGTAAGGCAAATGACAGAGAGAGGTCATAAAACTGCCGGCCTGCTGACATGTTTCCTGATTTTTCTTGCATCATATCTTGTTGTACTTCTTCTTCGGAGACCGTCAATTCTTTTTGCCACAGATCTTTTTTCCGCCTACAAATACTCAATGAATGATTTCATACCGACACTGGGTCATCTGCTTATGCTGAGTGTCCTTATTTCTGTCATGTCGGTTACACTTTATAATTTTATCAAAGTTGGTCAGCCAGGCAACAGAAAACCGGGTTACCTGATTGTAACCCTGCTCCTGATTCCGTCGGCACTTCTTGTTGTGATCTTTAACTCGATGTTCAGCCACCTTGTCTTTAATTCCAATATCAACTTCGAGACTTATAAGGTTCTGGATCTTGATCTTTTCTCACTGGCCGGATTTGTATCTGTACTTCTTCTTGTCACCCTTCCATACCTTTACACGCTTAAGATCTTCCGCACAATTGGTGATCCGGGGTTTAAAACCGTTTTCTTTTCGGCTGCATCGGCATCACTGGTATTCGTGCCGTTCCATATAAAAGACCTCCCGGCTTTTGCAGCCATTTCTGCTTTCTTTCTGGCAGGTACAATTACAATATGGTTACTTAACAGAAGGTCGGGAAACATTTTTACGAGACTGGTTGCAATATCTCTTATTCTGGGGCTTTACTCGCTCTTTATCGTAACACGCCAGTCGGAAAGAAAGTCGGAAGAGAATGTTAAAATAGAATTAGTAACTTACTCTACCGAAAATGATCCGACAGCCGAACATTTTCTCCTCGATATGTGGCCTGTGATCTCTTCCGACACGGTATTGAAGAGCATGATGGACGTGATCTTCTTCGAAAACGATGATGCTGTTCAGATATCTGATTACCTGCATTCAAAATACTTCAACGGATACTGGGGAAATTTTGAAATGAACATTTATTTATGCGGCAGGAATGATCCTATCAGGACTGGCAGCGGCAGGGGACGACAGGAGAACTGCTTCAGCTTTTTTGAAGACAGGATAGTAACAAGCGGTCATCAGCTTACAGGAACGGGCTTTTATTTCATCGACAGCAAAAAGGGCAGGTCAAGCTATATGGGACGACTGTTTTTTGACTATGGTGATTCGAGGGTCAACGGCCTTTTTATCGATCTTTACAGCGATATAAAGGTATTTCAGCCAGGTTATTCAGAGCTTCTGCTTGACAGGAAATATCACAGCTATGCCAGTCTGAAGGACTATTCCTTTGCAAAATATATCAACGGAGAGATAGTGATTGCGACCGGAGAATATTCCTACACCAAAAGCGATGCGGAATATGTGGACAAAATCACCGATTACAGGTTTTTCAGGGCCGACAACTACAAGCATGCTCTATACAGGAACGGGAACGTTACAGTAATTATAAGCAGACCTTTACTTTCAGCCCCCGACATGATTATCTCGGCAGCATATTTCTTTGCATTCATCTTCGTTTTTTACAACCTTTTGCTTTTCCTGATCCGCAGACCTGTAATAAAAAGGCCATCAGGGCTTAATTTCAGGCAGAAGATGCAACTCTCTTTCATAAGTATACTGCTGTTTTCATTTACTCTTGTCGCGATAGTAGTGGCCTCTCTGGCTGTAAGGCAATATCAGTCGAGACACTATGAAAACATAAGGGAGAAACTTAATTCAGTCTATCTTGAACTTGAAAACGCACTGGGCCCGGAGAGGAATTTAAAACCGGTATGGAGAAACAATGAAAACAGTTCGCTCGATGAACTGCTTGTTAACCTGTCAAATGTTTTCAATACCGACATTAATCTGTTCAGCAGGACAGGATTTCTGATAGCTACTTCCAGGCCGGAAATTTATTACCGCAATCTGACAGGCAGAAGGATGAACAATCTGGCTTCAATAAATCTCATAAATCTGAAAAAAAGCGAATACTTTCAGAAGGAAAAGATCGGCAATCTTGAATATGTTTCAGCCTATGTGCCATTCTATAACGATGCGAAGGAGTTTCTAGCCTTTCTTAATCTTCCCTATTTCAGGATGCAAAGCGTTCTGGCAAAGGATATTTCGAACATGATTGTGGCGGTCATCAATTTTACGCTGTTGCTAATAGTAATCGCCACGAGCCTTGCAGTATTCATAAGCAGCCGTTTGACATCTCCACTTGCAGTCCTTAGCAGCCGTCTTGGCTCTGTTGAACTTGGAAAGAAAAGCGAGCATCTCTCTTACAGCGGAAATGATGAAGTTGGCGACCTTGTAAAACAATATAACCGGATGGTCGACGAACTCGATGAAAGTGCCAGGAAACTTGCGAGTTCCGAAAGGGAATATGCCTGGAGGGAGATGGCAAAGCAGATCGCCCATGAGATCAAAAATCCTCTGACTCCCATGAAACTTAATGTGCAGCAGTTGTATAAATCGTGGAAAGATGGCGTACCGGGATTTGAGAAAAAGATCGAAAAGTTTACAAAAAACCAGATCGAATACATTGATAATTTATCATCAATAGCGTCAGAATTCTCCTCATTTGCCAAGATACCTGAAGCAAGGCCTGTATATGTTAATCTTCTTGAGCAGGTCAGAACGACTTTCGAGCTATTCAGGAATACGGGAAATGTCTCTTTCAGGATAAATGCCCCAAATGATGAAGAGATATACATCTATGCCGATAAGGAACATATTAACAGTATTTTATCGAACCTTATAAAGAACGGCATCCAATCAATACTTCCAGGGCAGGAAGGCATAATAAAGGTTACAATTAAAAAAGCAGACGACAGGATCCTTGTTTCTGTTTCAGACAATGGATCAGGCATTCCGGAGTCGTTCAGGGATAAAATGTTCACTCCGAACTTCACAACAAAATCATCGGGAACTGGCCTAGGCCTGTCGATAGTCAAAAGATATGTGGAAACGGCCGGAGGACGGATCTGGTTTGAATCGGAAACAGGCAGGGGATCAACTTTCCATATGGAGTTTCCTGCTGTCAGTCAGGGCGATACCGGGCCTTACGTTCTCCATAACGGCATAAAATAAGGCCTTTCCCCAATTATTTGCCAATTTCACCGTTATAGTGATTGTAACCGGATTTTTGATGATAAGAAAATTGCCTAACTATATAAATAAGTTAATTATTGCTGCATCTCTATTGCTGTTCCCCTGTTTTGCTTCATCAATAAGCGGTCAGGAAGAAATCGGCGGTGTTGTAAACAGATATGCAAAAGTGACATCTGTCGGTTCCGGTTATGTGATGGTAAGCGTGGCTCAGGCTGCTCAGTTTCAGCCCGAAGATTATGTCCTCTTAATTCAGATGCAGGGAGTTGGAATACAAACCATACAGGGTTCTTATGGTGTAAACGTACAGTCTGTCTATGGAACTCCGGGGGGCTATGAATTTCTTAAGGTTCTTTCGGTTAACTACGGAACAGGCCGGATTGATTTTACCAGAAATGTGTTCATTAATACTTATGATGTAGCTTCAAATGTCCAGATTGTTCAGGTCCCGTTCTACAGTTCTCCGACAGTTACTTCAAGTCTTTCTGCACAGCCATGGAACAGTGCTTCTGGAACCGGAGGTGTTATTGCCATAATGGCAGCCAGAAAACTTACCCTTAATGCCGATATAGATGCTTCAGGACTGGGATTCAGAGGTGCAACGGGGGTATTTGGAATCGGGGAATGCGTTTATACAAATATTCCTGCAAATTCACTCGACTCTTATCCTGAAACCTATAATAATGCAGGATTTAAAGGAGAAGGCGTTGCAATACATGATCTGAATAAAATATTGTTATACCCTAACCATGCAAAGGGACAGGGGCGTAATTTCACCGGCGGCGGGGGAGGCAACGGATGGTTCCCGGGCGGCGGAGGAGGATCGAACAGGGGAAAAGGTGGTGACGGCGGACTTGAGAAGTTCGTTCTCGGATTATGCGGCAACGATCCGCATGAAGGCGGTTATGGAGGAATGAACATACTCGGCACCATAATACAGAATGGCATCTTCCAGGGAGGGGGAGGCGGTGCTTCCACCCAGGCTAACGGTTCAACTGCTTCGGCAGGAGGCCATGGAGGCGGAATAGTGATAATAGTAGCCGACACTATCGACGGAAAAAATCATTTTATAAAAGCTGACGGCAATACTGCAGCAAATTCGCTCTCCGATGCCGGAGCGGGAGGAGGTGGCGCAGGAGGATCAGTTGCTGTTTCATTCCGGAATTATTCAGGTCAGCTTCGGATTTCAGCTGACGGCGGAAATGGCGGAACCAATGCCGGCGGATTTGGTTATGGCGGCGGCGGGGGAGGAGGACTTATATGGATTAACGGGTCAACAATTTCCCCGATGATAACAGCAGCATCAGTACAGCACGGTACACTTGCACCTACAACACCTTCAGAAGGTAACGGTGAAATAAAATACAACTATATCCCCAGGCTTAACGGGTTCCTTTTTAATTCAATATGGTCGGTTGCAACAGGGAACAAGACAGACTCAGTTTGTTCAAATGTTTTGTACGGTCAGATAGCCGGGACAAACCCGGTTGGCGGAACACCACCATATACCTATCGCTGGGAGATAAGCACAAGTTCAGCAACTTCGGGATTTTCAACAGCTCCCGGAGTAAGCAGCCAGCAGAACTATACCCCTTCCGGACTGCTTACACAAACCACATGGTTCCGCAGGGTCGTTACCGACAACGGTGGTATTACAGATATCAGCCTGCCTGTAAGAATAATTGTACATCCATATATAATCAATAATGTAATCGGAAATCCCGATACACTCTGTTACGGTCAGCATGCACAGACTATTATTCCAGTTCAGGCTATTCAGGCAGGGAACGGGATTTACAGCTATAGCTGGCAGTCGAGCAGTAATAACACCGACTGGACAGATCTTCAGGTTACAGGAGCTTCCTATCTTCCTCCTGATGGTCTGACGGCGACAACATGGTTCAGAAGACTTGTCAGGTCGGGATCATGTTCTGATATAAGCGCTCCTGTCAGAATAAATGTCCTTGATACAGTCAGAAATAATTCCATAATTACCCTTCCACAGGAAATATGTGAAGGAATGGCATTTACAGCCCTTTCGGCGACAACGGCCCCGACACTTGGCGGCGGTGATGACACTTACCGCTTCAGGTGGGAAAGCAGTTCCGACGGGAATACCTGGGCCACAGCCGTCGGAGTGAACAACACCTCAGGGTATGATCCGGATGAATCTGCGCCTTATTTCCCGGGTCAGCAATACTTCAGGCGCGTTGTTTTGTCGGGGAGCCAAAACGTTTGCGTGAATATAAGCCGTCCTGTCCTTCTTAATTCTTACCCGGTCATCACCGGCAATACTGTAGCTGCAGATCAGACAATATGTGCCGGAACGGTTCCGGTCCCGCTAAACGGATCAATTCCCCATAACGGGAAAGGAGAAGGAAGTTATTCTTACACATGGCAGGACAGTTCAAAATTTCATGCTTGGACCGATATCCCTGGTTATGTTAAAGTGACCTCCGGGAATTTCGCACCACCTGCACTGATGGATACAATACGATATAGGAGGATCGTTTTTTCATCAGCATGCACCGATATCAGCAAATCAGTGATAATCAATGTTCATAAACCTGTTACAGGCAATGCTGTATCTTTGCCGGGAGGACTTGCAGATACCACTGTCTGTAATGGCGCCATCCCTCACCTGCTGATTGGAACAACGGTTTCGGGAGGCACAGGCCTGCCTGGCGACTATACATACCAATGGTCGTCATCTTCCGATAATGCAGTATGGGCCGACATAGCTCAGTCTGCAACCTCAAGGGATTATCAGCCCCAGATGCTTTCAGCAACAACCTGGTTCAGGAGAAGGGCAGTATCGGGGCAGTGTTTCTCGGAAAGCCTTCCTGTCAAAATAACCGTGCTTCCGTCAATAACAAATAATACAATAGCATCAGGGCAGATTGTCTGCAAATCCGATACGCCTGCTCCTCTGGCCCAGGCCGGCGGGCCAGCCCTTTCAGGGGGCAGCGGATCTTATTCCTACCTCTGGGAACAAAGCATTGACGGGTCTTCATGGATGCCGGCAGCGGGAGCAAACAACCTGAGCGACGGTACTTATCATCCTCCCGTAATGACCCGGACCATGAAATACAGGCGAAACGTTACTTCCGGGGCAAATAATTGCTGCAGAAGCGTTTCCAATGTACTGGAACTTGTACTCGATTCACTTCCCGTTGGTTCATCAATAAATGCCGGCCCCGATACAATCATATACTCATTCGACCATATCGTTGGCCTGGCAGCTGATCCGCCCTTCACCGGTGGCTCTGGAAGGTGGACTGTGCTTGAAGGCTCCGGTAGCTTTAATGATGAGACAGACAATGATACAAAGGTAACAGGGCTTGCCAAAGGTATTAACACCTTTTTATGGACTGTCACCAAAGGTGCATGCAAGCTTGAGGATGAAGTTGATGTTTCAGTTGTTGATATGTTTATTCCTGAAGGATTTTCTCCGAACGATGATCCTGCAGGATACAACAATACATTCATTATTAAAGGACTTGACCTTCCGAATCAGGAAGCCGAACTGAGAATTGTCAACGGTGCGGGGACCGAAGTGTTCCACACTTCAAACAGGAATGGCAGTGAATGGACAGACTGGGACGGTAAAAACTCAAGGGGCACTGACCTTCCGGAAGGGACATATTATTACCTGCTTACTCTAAAATCGAAATCGAACGGGCAGGTATTCAAAAAAAGCGGTTTTGTTGTTTTAAAAAGATATTAAAGGGCGACTGGTTTTATGAGATTATTTAAAGATGAAATATTAAATCCGGGAAAGAAGGGCATAATTTCTCTTCTTTTCGCGATACTGTTTAATATTTCATGGAGCCAGTCTCCCGATTCAGCCAGGATAAACCTGGGATTCCCTGTTTACAGCCAGTACCTTCAGAACGGCCTCGTTATAAATCCGGCTTATGCAGGAACACGCGAGGTTCTAAGCGGTTTTCTTTCATACAGGATGCAATGGATGGGAACCAGCGGATCCCCTCTGCTTCAGTCGCTTTCCTTTCACTCGCCGATGAAGAATGACAAGGTGGCTCTCGGCTTTTCGGCCCAGTTCCTGAAATACGGAGTCACAAGGTCGACGAGCCTGTACGGCAGCTATGCTTACAGTATCAGGCTGAAAACAGGCAAACTGTCATTCGGGCTTAGGGCAGGTGCAGATATTTCAAACACCGATTATACAGGCCTTCTACTTAACGATCCTGACGATCCGGTTTTCAAATCCGCTGATCAGGGTCTGGTATTGCCAAATTCAGGGGCAGGAGTATATTATTATAACGACCGTTATTTTGCCGGACTTTCTGTTCCTTCTTTCCTTAGCTATAAAAGGACGAGCAACGGATCAGCAGTCCCTTATCACAGCTTCGGGCAGTATGAATTCATTTTCTCTGCAGGGGCGTTTTTTACACTATCTCCTGTCCTGAAATTCAAACCTTCGGTTCTTGTTGATTATTCGATGCAGGAAACGAAAAAACTTTCACAATTCGATATTACAGGTAATTTTATTATTGGAGACCTTATCTGGGCCGGCGCTTCATACAGAATATCGGAGCAGGTTGCAGTCGGGATCATCCAGGCACAGCTTAACCACCAGCTTATGATCGGATTTTCATATGATTATCCCTTTGGGAGAATGAATACCTTCTCACACGGATCATCAGAATTCATCTTACGTTATGAATTCAGATACAAGGTAAGCGCTGCCAATCCAAGATATTTCTGAAAAGAATGAGAAAAGGATCAGAAATATTATTCATTGTTGTCATTATCCTGCTGTCGGGAATGAAAGTAACCTCGCAGCAGGTATCCCCGTATAAAATATCAAGATTATCAGTGAACCTACAGAATTACAGTGAAATTTCACCGGTGATTGTTGATGATGGTATCATATTCTGTTCTGACAGAAGGCTTACCGGGATCACCGACCGCACCTCATTCGACAACAGGCGGCTTTATAACCTGTACTTTGCCGGGAGGAAAGACACATCCGACTTCAGGAAACCAGTAAACATAAAAAGCGAGCGCAGTGCACTTTTCAACACAGGCCCTTTATGCATTTCTCCTGACGGGGAGACAGTCTATTTTACAAGCGAGATAGAAACCGGCATTCCGTCGCGAAACAGAAAATTCAGAAATCACAGCGGGATATTCACAGCCAGGTTGTCGGGCATGGAACTCATTTCTATCCAGCCGTTTAAATATAACAATTCAGAATACAATATTGGACAGCCATCAATCAGCGCCGATGGGCGATACCTTTATTTTGCTTCCGATATGCCGGGCGGTTTGGGCCAGTCAGACATATATTACTGTGAAATGATTAACGGTGAATGGAGCAATCCTGTTAATATGGGATCACATATAAATTCACCTGAAACTGACAATTATCCATGCATACATCCTTCAGGAAGGCTGTTTTTCGCTTCAAACAGGCCGGGAGGGATGGGAGGACTTGATGTCTATTCCTCAGATTTCAGGGATAATTCGTGGGAAGAGCCTGTGAGACTTGCATCACCGGTAAATTCGGCACAGGATGATTTTGCATTTGTTGCGGCGCCTGACCTGCAGAAAGGTTTTTTTGCCTCAAACAGAAGACGTAATGACGACATTTACGAATTTACCACATCAATAATAAGAAAAGCGTCATGCAATCCTTTGGAAATAAACAATTACTGCTATGAATTCGTTGAGGAAAATGCCGTGAAATATGATACTATTCCATTTACCTTCGATTGGAATTTCGGTGATGGAACAAAAGCGCAGGGAAGGATTGTGGAGCATTGCTATGCGGGTCCCGGTAAATATATGGTTCAGCTTGACGTGACAAATATGGTCACCAATGAAGTTAAGCTGAATGAGAAAAGCCAGTTGCTTGTTATAGAGGATGTCGAACAACCATATATCTCATGTCCCGATATCTCTGAAACCGGACAGGCAATTAAGTTCAGCGCCGACAGCACTAACCTACCCGGTTGGGATATCTCGTCATATTACTGGAATTTTGGCGATGAAACGATTGCTGCAGGCAAAAATGTTGAGAAGTCCTATATTCATCCCGGTACTTTTAATATTCAGCTGATTGTTACTTCCAAACCTGATGCCGCCGGTGTAAGAAGGGAAGCCTGTGTTTCAAAGGATATTACAATCATGAAAAAACCATGATATAAACAAGTTATTTTATAACAACTGATGAAAGTGAAAACTGCAATATTCAATTCAATAATAACTCTGGCCCTTTCTGCCATCGCCTCGGGGAACCTCCTTTACGCTCAGGCTGTCCCGGGGAAAGATGAGAATATTCCTTTTCTCGTAACCTTTGGAAAGAACGGGGAAACGTCGTGGGGAGATGATGACTTTTATTCTGTTTTCTTTTTTACCATACCCAAAGACTACAACAGACAGTTTTATATAAAGGTCTTTGATCCGGATAACGGAGGGGAAAATGATGAGATACAGGGCATATTCGACTCAAAAACCATGTTCTCGGTTTACGGGGGAAAAGGTGTGGATCCGGATAAAAATCTGGCCTCCAGGGGTCTGAAGAACGGAGAAAATTATAAGCAGGGAACTCTTCTCGCATCAAAGGTCTTCGGCAATGAACCAACATACGACAATAAATATTATGCTTTCGGCCCTTTCAATCCGACTGAAGGAGATTATAATGAAAAATGGAAAAGCTATATTTTCAAGATAGTCTGCGAAGGTATAACCGGTGATGACGGGAACCTTTACAGGTACTTCCTCAGCCGTGAGGCCGGAAGCGAACTTCCCGTTGAAGGAGCAAATGCCTTTACCTATGAATATACTTTCCGCCTCGCAAATGATATTAAAAGCGTTGCACATATTTATCCTTATGTTGATACAGGGATCGTATCAATAAAACAAAGGAATTTCGACTGGGACGATGACGGTGTCATCCTTGTGGTCTCGACATATAAGCAGGGCCTTCCACTACCGGTTTCCAACGAAAACGATGAAAAAGTCTCGGTAATAGCAGTGGAACCTGCAGAAATAGGAAAATCCCTTGATTTTCAGTTTCATAAAAAACAGAGCTATCTTGTAAGGAATAACAATGTGGTAGTATCCCTTGAAAACCAGCGTGGAGATGCCCTCCAGTTTTTCAGCTCTCCAATTGGCGGCGTCCCTGTTTATCAACCTGTTCTGGGAATCCGCAAAAAAACAAAATAAAAATCCGCCCCTATGAGACCTGGTTTATTTAAAATGTCGCATATCAGTTTATTAGCATTTGCTCTGTTGTTTTCCCTTGGGTTATCGGGACAAACATACAGTTTCCGGAATTACGGAAAGGCAAACAACCTTCCAGGAACTGTGGTCTATACGCTTAACCAGGATGACAACGGATATCTCTGGCTCGGTACAAATGAGGGTATTGTGCGATTTGACGGGTTTGATTTCTACAGGGTTCTCTATCCTGATTCATCAACAGGGAGATACCCTACAGTAACATTGAAAGATCAGGATGGAACGCTATGGTTTGGATGCAATGACGGAAGCGTTTTTCGCAGCAGCGGGAAGACCCTTGAACAGATAGCAATGCCCGGTTCATCTTTGACCGGGATAAGTGCGATCCTTCAGGAGAGTGACGGAAGATTGTTAATCATTTCACAGCGTCAGCCTTTTTTCCTTATTGATCCTGATAAACCCGGCAATGTCTCGACAATTAGTTTCAGGGAGGATCCCGGGATTTTTTCCGCCGGACAAACAGCCACCGGAGAAATACTGTCAGGAACCCAGGAAAACCTCCTGGTATGCCGGATTGCAGGCGATTCAATCATAACTGAAAACAGGGTTGGAGGATTTGATTATGCACGGATAATGGCTGTCCAGCAACTTGGCGACACAAAAGATTTTATGATCGGAACCGATGGTAACGGACTTTTCAGGCTTCGGCTGGAAGATTCCGGTCCGGTACTGACAAGATTTGCAGGATTTCCCGTACTTGAATCATTATCAGTCAGATCACTTGTAAAGGATTCGAAGAACAGCATCTGGATAACGACATCCGGCGAAGGAGTTTTCAGGATGACCTTCAGGGAGGATGCTTATATTCCGGTCTCAGTTCAGCACCTTGATATGAATTCCGGCCTGGCAGGCAATAATGTTCTTGCTCTTTTTGAAGATACAGGTGAAAACATCTGGATGGGATTCAATGGCGAAGGCCTGTCATTACTTACATCCGATGCATTTGAATTCTTCGCGCCGGGCGGCATAAGCGGACAGAATAATATAATATTTATAGGCCGACTGTCAGGTAATTATCTTCTGGGAACTCCTTCTGGATTCTATCTATATGACCTCTCAGCAGTGAAACCTGTGTCATTTACCTCTCTCACCGGCAAGACCGGACAAAAAGCCGTAAATTCTTATTTTATTGATAAAGAAGAAAATATCTGGGTAGGTACTCAGGGATCAGGGCTTTATGTAAAAAGGAAAACAGGTGTTATCAGACAGTTTTACAGATCGGGCGATTCAGGCTCGGATTATATTTCAAATATTGCTGCAGATGATGAAAATATCTGGCTGGCAACCCTGAATGGCGTAAGGATCATTTCAAGAAAGACGGGGGCTCTTAAGGAAGTTTATGACATAAATAATGGTCTGCCTCCCAAAGGTATAAACCATATCCTTATGCTTGGGGATGGCAGCAGTTATGTCGCGACTGAAAGCGACCGGCTGTACAGGATCATACCAGGCTCAGGGGTTGTCGCTTCAGATGTCGCAATGCACGGTATGATGCTTAACAAGGTACTCGGTCTCGCAAGGGACCGGAACGGAGTGATCTGGGCAGCAACATACGGGAATGGCGTATTTGAGTGCTATGATGATTCAGTAAAGCTTTTAAGCACCGCGAACGGAATATCATCAAATTATACATACAGCATTTTTGCCGACAGCGCGAATGATATATGGATCGGACATGAAAGGAGTATTTCAAGATATAATCAGAAGACAGGAGTTACAAGGGTATATTCGACAGATTTTGCAAGGGGCGGGCAATGCAATCCTGATGCTTTTTACGAATCTGCTGATGGAAAATTATTTGTAGGTACGACTGAAGGTCTGATCGTTTATGACAGGTCAAAGGATAAAAAGAAACAACTTCCCCCTGTTAACAATATAAACTCGATCACAATTAATAATGTTGAATATCCTTATCAGCCTTACATTAACCTTCCTTATAAGAAAAGATATACTATAAAGATCAATTATACTGGAATAAACCTGGGCAATCCTGAGAAAGTATATTACAGCACTTTTCTTGAGAACTATGATGAAGACTGGACAGAAGCTTCTTCATCCCGGGAAGTGACATACAATCTCAGCGACGGCAAGTACAAATTCAATCTTCTTTCGGTGAGCGATGACGGACTGACGCAGGAAAATCCCCTTTCATTTGAGATCAACATAAAGCAGCCTTTCTGGAGGACATGGTGGTTTATGCTGGCATTTCTCGGGGCTGTTGCCGGTACAGTGGTAATTATAATCCGTGAAAGGGAAAAGGCGCAAAAGAAGATCCAGGAATATCTTGAAAAAGAGCTTGATGCCAGGACAAAAGTGGTGAAGGAGCAGAAAGCCGAACTTGAACGTCAGAATATTGAGATAACTGACAGCATTAATTACGCAAGAAGGATTCAGTCAAGCATTCTGCCTGATATAAAGAGGTTAAAGGAGCATTTCTCTGATGCATTTGTGATGTTTTATCCTCGCGACATTGTCAGCGGCGATTTTTACTGGTTTGACAAGCTTGATGACGACAGGTTCATTCTTGTCTGTGCCGATTCAACCGGTCATGGAGTGCCTGGTGCCTTCATGTCGATGATAGGCTCCACCCTTCTGCAGGATATTGTTTCGCGGCAGAGAATATCAAAACCATCCGAAATACTTACGTTGCTCGACAAGCAGATCTTTTCAATACTGAACCAGAATCTTGAGCTTGGTGTTTCGAACGACGGGATGGATATTGTTGTCTGTGAATTCACCATGAAAAACAGGCATGTAAGGTTTGCTTCTGCAATGCGGCCGGTGATTCTGGTAATGGGTGGTGAAGAGTATTATATCAAAGGTAACAGGTCGTCGGTCGGTGGACAGACGGTTATGGAGAAATACTTCGACGATCAGGAATATTTCCTTAATGAAGGTGACACAATCTATCTGTTTTCCGACGGTTTGCCTGATCAGTTTGGCGGTACGGAAGGCAAGAAGATGAAAGTGGCAAGGCTGAAGACATGGATAACTGAATCATATTCCACCAGCCTTGACCGGCAGCATGAGATTTTTGTCAGAAACTTTAACGAATGGAAGGGCAGCTTTGAGCAGGTAGATGATATTTTGTTAATGGGAGTCAGGGTCTGATCCGCCTTATTCCCCGTAAATCCCTTTATTGAAAATAGAAACTGCGGGTGTGGATATTGTGTTGCTTACATGTCCGGCCCTGTCTTTAATAAAGAAATCATAGCTTATACTATCCTCCTGCGTAAAGAAGAAGTAGGTGAACCTGACCGAGATATGCCCTCTAAGTATCTTGTTCCTTCCAACCCTTTCCATATAAGGGATGCGGAAACCTGTTGGATAATACGGATCTCCGGCAACTGCAGGCATGCGGATACCGTTGTTTATCCTGTAAAGAGTTACGAAAAGGTTTATTGAATCGTAGTTTTCTTCTCCTGCCTCTGCCTGTGAAAGCAACCCGATGTCGCCATCCCCGTCTTCAAAATAGAATTTGAGCTGACCACCCCTTACCTCATTGCCGAGGATGTCATTGGTATCATATACTGAGAAGTTTTCAAATTCAATACTTGGTTCAGCGGGAAGCATTTCAAGCTTGCCGCATGATCCCAGGGCAAGGATGGAAAACAAGGAAACAAAAAAGGTTATCTTTTTATTCATTTGGACCCGCTAATGTTCCGATTCAATCAAAAATCACACCAAAGTAAACTATTTTTTTCTGAAAAATATCCTGACAGGAACTCCTGAGAAATCATATTTTTCTCTGAGCCTGTTTTCAATATACCGTTTATAGGGATCCTTCACATACTGAGGAAGGTTGCAGAAGAACGCAAATGAAGGCGTGTAGACTGGAAGCTGGGTGACGTACTTTATCTTTACGTATTTCCCCTTTGTTGAAGGAGGGGGATTGTCGCGGACCAAAGTGAGAAGCGTCTCATTCAGCTCCGAAGTAGATATCTTTCTTTGCCTGTTCTCATTTACCCTGTCGATGGTTTCAAGTATCTTATGTATTCTCTGCTTGTTTGTTGCAGATATGAAAAGTATCGGATAATCGGTGAAGGGAGCTGTTTTGCTCCTGATATCCTTTTCGATCAGTTTTGCTGTGTTTGTCTCTTTTTCAACAAGATCCCATTTGTTAACAAGGATTATCAGCCCTTTGTTGTTTTTTAAAATAAGCGACAGTATGTTGAGGTCCTGGGATTCCATACCCCTTGTAGCATCGATAAGCAAAAGGCATATGTCGGAATTCTCGATAGTCCTTATTGCTCTCATGACTGAATAGAATTCAATATCCTCGCTTACCTTTGCCTTTCTTCTCAGTCCCGCGGTATCGACTAGCATGAAGTCGTGACTGAATTTATTGTAGCGTGTGTAGATCGAGTCCCTTGTTGTCCCGGCGACAGGGGTTACTATATTCCTCTCCTCTCCGAGCAATGAATTTACAAGAGATGATTTGCCCACGTTCGGTCTGCCCACAATGGCAATTCTCGGAAGGTCAGGTAATTGTTCCCCGGGTTGAGGCGGAAGATTTTTCACGACAAAATCGAGCAGGTCGCCTGTTCCGCTGCCATTTGCGGAGCTAAGTGGAAAATAGTCGCCGAGGCCAAGACTGTAGAACTCAGCTGCATCGTGCAGCCGTTCATTGTTATCGACCTTATTAACTGCAAGGATGGTCTTTTTTCCGGTTCTTCTCAGCAGATCCGCAACAGCGGTGTCAAGATCATGAACTCCGGTTGTTACATCCACCATGAATATTATCAGATCAGCTTCATCAATGGCAAGTTTAACCTGTTTATTGATC
>JAAYUS010000108.1 GCA_012517605.1 Bacteroidales bacterium | reverse complement strand
GGGATTGCCGATAATCTTCTTCTTACAACTTACCTTTCAGCCCGTTGTCCGGTTTTTATTGCGCCGTCGATGGATGTTGACATGCTGAATCATCCGGTTACATCGGGGAATATTGAAAATCTTAGGGCCACAGGCGTACATATACTTGATGCCCCTGAAGGTGAACTTGCAAGCGGCCTCACAGGAAAAGGGCGTATGATGGAACCTGAGGATATCGTAAGGGAGATAACAGGCTTCCTAAAAAAAAAAACTATAAGCCTCTGACTGGCAAACGGGTCCTGATCAATGCGGGACCTACCCAGGAAAAAATTGATCCCGTACGCTATATCAGCAATTATTCTTCAGGGAGAATGGGAATAGCCCTTGCAGATGCAGCAGCAGATTATGGTGCAGAGGTGGATCTTGTTCTTGGTCCTGTCAGCATTGCTCCTAAAAATAAAACAATCAGAACATTCAATGTGGTATCGGCCCGGGAAATGGCTGATAAATGTCTCTCTCTTTTTGATTGTAGTGATATTGCGATACTTGCAGCAGCGGTAGCAGATTTTACTCCTGAAAGGATAGAAGACCTAAAGGTAAAAAGAACAGGTGATGATCTCATTCTCAGGCTTAAACCCACACCGGATATTGCGGAATCACTCGGAAGGATGAAGAGGCAGGGTCAGATAGTTGCGGGATTTGCGCTCGAGACCCATAATGAGATTGCCAACGCCTCAAAGAAACTCGAAAGGAAACATCTTGACCTGATAATCATGAATTCAATGCAGGACAAGGGTGCCGGATTCGGTTACAAAACAAACAGGATAACCATTATCGACAGAAACAATAATATTGATAAATTTGAGTTGAAAACTAAGGAAGAAGCTGCAAGGGATATTCTTGACAAGATAGTTTCAATGATTATGAGCTGAACATGAATGAAATGCCAAAGCATTTGAAGTATTCCTTAACCATATTACTGCTTTTATCCTCCTGCATGCTCAATGCCCAGGAGCTCAACTGCAACGTACAGATCTCAGCCCAGAAAATACAGGGTTCCAACAGACAGGTTTTTGAAACCATGCAGCGAGATATTTACGAGTTCATGAACAATACTGTCTGGACCAATAATGTTTTCAGCTATGCCGAAAGAATCGACTGCAATATACTAATCAACCTGAATGAACAGCTTTCGGCCGACGAATTCAGAGGTACAATTCAGATTCAGATGCGAAGGCCGGTCTTCAATACCACTTACAATTCGACAATGCTTAACTTTATCGACAACAATTTTCAGTTCCGGTATGTCGAATTCCAGCCTCTCGAATTTGATCCCAATTCATATCGTTCAAGCCTGGTTTCTGTTCTTGCTTATTATGCATATATTATTCTTGGTGTTGATTATGATTCCTTTTCACTTCTGGGAGGAACGGAATTCTACCAGGTGGCTGAGAAAATAGTGACGAATGCCCAGAATGCTTCAGAACCCGGATGGAAACCCTATGACGGTTCAAGAAACAGGAACAGGTACTGGCTGGTAAAAAACCTTCTTGACAGGGAATATGAGGGAGTGAGACGGTTTATCTATGAATACGACATAAACGGCCTTGACAGAATGGAATCAAGAGTTTCCGAAGCCCGGGCATCAATTGTTGAAAGCCTCCGCCTTATACAGGAAGTTTACAGGGCAAAACCCGATCCTTACATGTACCTGGTTCAGATAATAATGGAATCGAAGGCTGATGAGCTTGTGAACATTTTTTCAGAGGCTTTCCCGGAAGAGAAAAGCCGAGTGATGCAAATTCTTATCGAAATTGATCCCGGGAACAAATCAAAATATGAGAAAATAACTGCAGCCAGATAATCCATTTACCGGATATGCTCTTAAAACTCACAGTAAATAACTATGCCCTGATCAGGGAACTTGATCTTACTCTCGAAAACGGACTGACCATAATAACAGGGGAGACCGGAGCCGGAAAATCCATCCTTCTTGGTGCACTTTCGCTAATCCTGGGATCGCGCGCCGATTCTTCAGTCCTGCTTGATAAAATGCAAAAATGTGTTGTTGAAGGCACCTTCAGGATTGATGATTATGACCTTGAGGATTTTTTCAGGTCAAATGATCTGGATTTCGAGAGCCCTGCAATCCTTCGCCGTGAGATCAACCCTGCCGGCAAATCGAGGGCATTTATCAACGACACCCCTGTGACTGTAAACATTCTCAGGGAAATTGGCGAAAGGCTTATTGACATACATTCCCAGCATCAGGCCCTGATGCTTAATGACAATTCATTTCAGCTAAATATTATTGATTCTTTTGCAGGTACAACATCACTGCTTGCTGATTATAAAAGCGCTTACCAGTCATACAAGAAACTGCAGAAGGAGTATAATGAACTTAAAGAATCTGCCGACAGGAATAAGTCGGATCTCGAATACTTTCAGTTTCACCTGGCCCAGCTTGAGGAGGCAAAACTTGTGAAGGGCGAACAGGAGGAAATTGAGAAGGAACAGGAATTGCTTGAACATGCCGAAGAGATAAAGGAATCCCTTTTCAGGATCTCCGGCCTGTTTTCAGATGAAAGCAACTCGATACTTGGGATGCTGGGAGAAGTGAAGTCAATCACTGGAAAGATCACCAGCTATCTTCCTTCTGATCTGAAAATCCCCGAACGCATCAATTCAGTTATTATAGAACTTGATGATCTCGCTGCTGAGATTGCAAAACTTGAAAGGAATACTGAAGCCGATCCTGAAAGACTAATTAAAATAAACAACAGGCTTGATATCCTTTACTCGCTGATCCAGAAACACAGGGTGAAGAACGTTGATGAGCTTATCATCAAAAGAGAGGAAATAAAGGAAAAAATCAGATCGATAGTAACGGGTGATGAAAGGCTTGGGGAAATTGAATCTGAGCTGAAAGCGTCATACGGTTTGCTCTCCTCACTTGCGGAAAGGCTTTCAGTAAAAAGGAATTCATCACTCCCGGTTATTGAATCCAGGATAACAGAGCTTCTGCAACAGCTTGGAATGCCAAATGCACGTTTCAGGATAATGCTGACGGCAGCAAGGGAATTTACCCCTTCAGGAAAGGATATTGCTGATTTTCTGTTTTCATCAAACAAACAGGTTCCCCCTGAGAATATTGCAAAAATTGCATCAGGCGGTGAACTGTCGAGAGTGATGCTGAGTCTTAAATCACTCCTGTCGAAAAACAGGAACCTGCCTACAATAATTTTTGACGAAATTGATTCAGGGGTATCGGGGGAAGTGGCTGACAAGGTTGGACAGATACTCTCACAAATGGGCCGATATATGCAGGTTGTGAACATTACACACCTTCCTCAGGTGGCATCACGGGGAAACGCACATTACCATGTTTTTAAGGAAGAAGTGGCTGATTCAACAATTACCAGGATTAAATTGTTATCTCCTGCGGAACGGATCCAGGAGGTCGCCAGGCTGTTGAGCGGCAGCGAAATCACTGAAACAGCCGTTAAAAACGCCAGAGAGCTTATCAAAGCCGGTTCAAAATGAATTTTTTGATTGTTGTTAAATAGATAATTGAAATGAACAAAGGTCTTTTAAAAGGAAAGAAAGGAATTATTTTCGGTGCTCTAAATGACAAATCGATTGCTTGGCATGTCGCTCTAAAAGCTTGGCAGAATGGTGCTGAACTTGTACTGACAAATTCGCCTGTAGCTGTCAGGATGGGAACTATAAACGAGCTGGCAAAAATTACTTCAAGCAGGGTCATTGTAGCAGATGCAACAAGCATGATAGACATTGATAAGCTTATTGCAGAAAGTATGGAAGTTTTTGGCGGGAGATTCGACTTTATTCTTCATTCCATTGGAATGTCACCGAATGTAAGAAAGGATATCCCATATGAAAATACAAGCTATGAAAATATGCTTAAAACTTTCGACATTTCGGCATTGAGCTTTCACAGGGTGCTGCAGACCGCCTACAAGTACGATGCTATAAACCCATGGGGATCGGTAGTGGCGCTCTCTTATGTTGCCGCACAGCGTACTCTGGCCGGTTATAATGACATGGGTGATGCAAAAGCACTTCTTGAATCAATAGCACGTTCATTCGGATATATTTACGGGCGCGACAGAAAAGTGAGAATAAATACAATTTCACAGTCTCCGACACCCACAACGGCCGGAAGCGGTATTCATGGATTTGACTCTCTTGTCGATTTCTCTGACAGAATGTCACCGCTGGGAAATGCCACCGCTGAAGAATGTGCCGACTATTGCATTGCTTTGTTTTCCGATCTTACCCGCAAAGTGACAATGCAAAATCTCTTTCACGATGGCGGATTCTCGAGCATGGGAATGAGCCAGAGAGCGATAGAACAATATCAGAAAAGCTTTGATGAATGTGATTGTGACGAGAAGTAAATAAGTATAAATACCTATTTTACAGGCGATTTACGGTTTGGTAAATCGCTTTTTTTATATTTGGTGGAGAACAAATACACAGAAATGGTTACAATTATCCTCCTGGTAATCTTTTATTTTACATTTCCTCTCTTTATAATATGGATCTGTAGTAAGTGGTCTTTCTTCAGAAAACTTGGCTCAATTGTTCTGGCATATGGTTTTGGACTGCTGATCGGAACATCAGGGATTTTGCCAAGTGGAAGTGAGGCTTACCGTTCGGCTCTTAAAGGCGAAAAATTCCTTCCTCAGGAGGAGGCATACGCTCTTTTTACTTCCGGCACCATAAGCGATCAGGATATTATGGTAAATGATCTTGCAACAACCCAGGATACTCTTGTCGCAATAGGGGTACTTGCTTTCCCTCTGTTATTATTTTCGCTGAACATACGGCGTTGGCTAAAGTATGCCAAAGAGGGAATTATCTCAATGATACTTGCCCTTTTCTCAATAATTGTAATTATAGTAACCGGTTATCTTATTTTCAGAAATGTAGTTCCCGACTGCTGGAAAGTTGGAGGGATGCTGGTCGGAGTTTATACCGGAGGCACTCCAAATCTGGTATCATTGAAGCTGGCTCTCGATGTCGAGCCCAATACCTTTATCATGTCAAATACCTTTGATATTTTTGTCGGGGCGATAACGATAATTTTCTTTATCTCATTGGGTCCAAAGGTATTCAGGGCAATTCTTCCTCCATTTAAGAGGATATCCAATGAAGAACAATCAAATGATTCCATAGCTGAAACCGGAAGTTTTGATGATTATTCGGGGATGTTTAAAAAAGGAGTACTTATCGACCTTGCCAAAGCCCTGACTCTTGCAATAATTATACTTGGGATATCAGCAGGTTTGAGTATTCTGCTTTTCGGTGAGATGAAAGACCCTGTAGTTATATTATCGATCACAACCATTTCAATAATCGCTTCACTTTTTCCATGGGTCAACAGGATGGAAAAAACATTCCAGCTCGGAATGTACTTTGTCCTGATTTTTTCTCTGATTGTTGCATCAATGGCTGACCTGAAATCGATTTTTGATTTTAAGATGCTTGGTCTTCTGGGTTTTGTGACCTGGTGTTATTTTGGCTCACTGGTACTTCATCTGCTGCTTTCCAAAATATTTAAAGTTGATGCAGACAATTATCTTATTACAACTACGGCATTTGTTTTTTCTCCCCCGTTTGTTCCAGTGGTGGCCTCAGCCCTGAAAAACAAGGATGTAATAATCACTGGTATCACCGTGGGGATAGTAGGCTATCTCCTCGGAAACTACCTTGGGGTAGCTCTCGGTTATTTTATGCGAGGACTATGAAGCCCTAATTCAGCTTATTAACTGACCGGAACCTTTTTTTCCTAGAACAGATAGTTCAAACCGATCGAAAATCCTATATTTCCGTCCTGGGAATTAAAAGCCTTTCCTATGTCGACTGCCACAACGAAATTCTCTCCCCAAACCGGCATTATGCTTATCCCTGCACAATGATGAAGTTTCTCTGAACCGGGATTGAAAATATCATTGAAATTATATAGTGTCATTTTGTTGTTGAAGGTGGAACGGAGATTTTCCGGCATTGGAATATTCTTTGTGACCATGCCGACATCATAAAACAGGTTCAGTCCCAGGTAGCTGTCGCGATTAAATAGTTTGAAATATATTGGTTTCCACCTCAGTTCAACGTTGCCAAGAACAAATGCATCGCCTATTATCCTGTTCTTGAGTATGCCCCTCATGGTGCTTGAACCTCCCAGTCCTTCGCTTGAATAACCGGTAAGCCTGTAAGTCAGTACCTGTGACTGGTAAAAGAAGGGTGCCTCGCCTGAGAGGGTCGACTGGTAATGAATACGGTAAACGAGTGAAAGATTATTTTCTGCGAGTGTGAAATACTGACGGTGTGTAATATAAAATTTTGAAAATCCCCAGTCATTGCCCATGAAACCGGGAGCGATTTCCACTCCTGCTTCCGTCCATATACCTTTCATGGGATTCGGACGGTTGTCGCGGCTGTCCCATACAAGGCCGAATTTTATTGTGTTGACCCACCCTCCGTTGGCCTCATTTTGTGAAATAATGCCAAGAGAATCCCGGTATAGTTCAAACAGACCGGGTTCTTCTGAAACCGAAGGCAGTGGATCATTCTTTCTGCCTTTATTTAATTTTGAAGTATTGACAGAGCTTACGTTGAAGTTCTGAAAGGCAAAACCAGCGTTCCATTTGAGATGTTCTCCCGATAGCTTTCCTATAAAGTCGTTTTTGAACCTGAACTGATCCCTCTGAAAGCGGTAGAACATAGCTGTTTTGTAATCGGGTGATTCTTCATCCATCCAGTCTTTGTTAAATACGGATTCGTAACCGTTAAAACCGTAAAACTGGTTGGCAAGGTCGGGAAGATAGCTGAGATCGCTTATAAGCTCAATCCCCGGAATGAGGTGATTCGATTCGTACATCAGCCTGTATACGCCACTGCCCTTAGTAAAGCGGGATACCTCAGTATAAGTGTGGTCATAAAATTCAGGAAAAATGCTCGGATTGCCATAGTTAAAAAACTCGAACAACGCTCCATACTGAAATCCAAGATTGGAGTCAAATGAAATTGCTGGCAGAGCACCTCCGAATTTCCATCCTGTCTGTGATTTTTTTTCCTGTCCTGACAAAGAAAAACAGATGAATACGGGAATAAGAATCAGTAAGGTCTTTTTCATAGGTCATGGTTTTAATTGGAAGTGTTAAAGATAAAGAAAAGTGGAAATCATGAACTGATTTTTCAATATTTGCTACCTTAGACAACTGTTTTTAAGCATAAATAGTTATATGCCTCTGCTGATAAAGAATATCAAAGGGCTTGCAGGAGTTCGGGAAGACAACGGGCTGAATGCTTGCGGGAAGGAAATGGCATCGGTAAGAATTATAGATGATGCCTATCTCATTGCCGATCATGGGATTATATCCGACTACGGAAAAATGTCAGACCTCCATAAAGTCATTAATACAAACCATCAGAAAGATTTCAGGATTATTGATGCATCCGGTTGTTTTGTTTTCCCTTCTTTTTGTGATCCCCATACGCATATCGTTTATGCCGGAAGCAGAGAACAGGAATTTGCAGACAGGCTTAGAGGCTTGTCATATGAAGAAATAGCAAGGAGGGGAGGGGGGATACTGAATTCGGCAAAAAAGCTTCATGAGACATCGGAGGAAGATCTGTACATGGAGTCAGTTAAAAGAATACGCGAAATCATAAGTTTTGGCACCGGCGCTGTTGAGATTAAAAGCGGATACGGACTCAATACCAGAGATGAGCTGAAAATGCTCAGAGTGATAAAAAGGATAAGGGAGAATTTTCCTCTTGAGATAAGATCGACCTTTTTAGGGGCTCATGCTGTTCCTGAAGAATTCCGGAATGATCGTGAACAATATATCGGGATAATTATCAATGAGATGATACCTTCGGTGGCTGCCGAAGAACTTGCAGATTACATTGATGTGTTCTGCGACGATGGATTCTTCACTGTTGAAGAGACGGAACGGATACTGATGGCAGGTCTTAAATACGGGTTGCTGCCAAAACTTCATGCCAGCGAGATTGGTAATTCAGGTGGTGTCCAGGCCGGTGTGAAGTACAATGCCCTTTCGGTCGACCACCTTGAGCGTGTTGGTGATGAAGAAATAAAATGCCTTGCCGGAACCGACACTGTACCGACACTTCTGCCCGGATCAGCACTTTTCCTCGGGCTTCCCGATCCGCCTGCAAGAAAAATGATTGATGCGGGACTTCCGGTCGCAATGGCATCCGATTATAATCCGGGTTCATCTCCTTCAGGGAATATGAAGCTTATAATGTCGCTCGGTTGCATAAAACTGAAAATGACACCTGAAGAGGCCTTTAATTCTGTAACTTTTAATGCGGCATGTGCAATGGGAATTTCTGAAACACATGGATCTGTTACAAGGGGCAAAGCGGCAAATCTGATTGTGACAAAAGAAATGACATCATTTTATTTCTTTCCCTATGCCTACGGCAGTAATCTGACAGATAAGGTAATTCTCAAAGGAGAAATTTACACTCCGGACTTGCAGGATCAAATTGAATAATATTGGGATTGAAGGTGATGAACTGACTTTTAAAGTACTATTGTTAAGATAATTAGCATAAGACAAATTCCTATGTATAAACAGATAATTGAATGTGTTCCCAACTTCAGCGAAGGCAGGGATATGGGGATAATCAGGCAGATTACGGCTTCTGTTGAATCTGTAGATGGGATTAAACTTCTCGGTGTTGATCCGGGTAAGGATACTAACCGCACTGTAGTCACTTTTGTCGGAGAACCTAATCAGATTGTTGAGGCCGCTTTTCTGGCTGTAAAAAAAGCTGCCGAACTTATTGATATGTCAAAGCATCACGGGGAACATCCCCGTATGGGGGCAACTGACGTATGCCCGCTTGTTCCTGTCTCAGGGATTTCGATGGAGGAAACTGCTGTTTATGCACGCCGGCTGGCACAAAGAATTGGTGATGAACTTCAAATACCGGTTTTTTGCTATGAAAATGCAGCCTTTGAGGAAAAACGCCGCAATCTTGCAAATATCAGGGAGGGGGAATATGAGGGATTAAAGAAGAAGCTGGAAGATCCTTCCTGGAAACCTGATTTTGGACCGGCTGTCTTCAATGCACGGACGGGTGCCACTGCCGTTGGCGCCCGCGATTTTCTTGTGGCTTTCAATGTAAACCTGAATACCACATCCACAAGACGGGCAAATGCGATTGCCTTTGACGTCCGCGAAAAGGGCCGCAATATTAAAAATGATAAAGGGGAAATAATAAGTGTTCCAGGCACACTTAAATGTGTAAAAGCCATCGGATGGTATATTGAAGAGTACGGAGTGGCGCAGATTTCGATGAATCTCACAAATATTTCAGTTACACCTGTTCATATAGCTTTTGATGAAGTCTGCAGGGCTGCAGAAAAGAGAGGCATTAGGGTAACAGGATCAGAGCTTGTAGGGCTAATTCCTCTTAAAGCAATGCTTGATGCAGGGCGCTACTTTTTGCTGAAGCAGCAGCGTTCAGCAGGCGTTTCGGATGAGGAATTAATTAATATAGCTGTAAAATCTCTGGGACTGAATGATATCACTCCTTTCAAAGCGGATGAAAAAATAATTGAATATGTAATGGGCCCGGGTGAAAACAAAAAGCTTGTCAGCATGAACCTGCGTTCATTCATGAACGAGACAGCATCTGAATCTCCGGCTCCCGGCGGCGGTTCGGTCTCAGCTTATATGGGTGCTCTTGGGACAGCACTGGGAACAATGGTGGCAAATATTTCAAGTCATAAAAGAGGCTGGGATGACCGTTGGAAGGAATTCTCAGACTATGCAGAGAAAGGCAGGGAGATCCAGAACAGTTTGCTCGGTCTTGTTGATGAGGACACGGCTGCGTTTAATGCAATTCTTGATGCTTTTCGCCTTCCAAAAAATACAGATGATGAGAAAAAGATCAGGAAGGCCGCCGTTGAGGGCGCCACAAAATATGCCACCCTTGTGCCTTTCCGTGTGATGGAAACAGCCTTCGAGGCATTCCCTCTTTTAAAGGAAATGGTATCAAATGGTAATCCCGGTTCAGTCACTGATGCTGCCGTAGGTGCAATTGCAGTGAATTCCTGCATAAGGGGAGCATTTCTGAATGTGAAAATAAATGCTGCCGGCCTTGAAGACAGGGAGTTTGTAAATGATCTTCTCAAAAAAGGGGCAGTGATTGAGAGGAATTCCGGAGACCTTGAACAGGAGATCCTGAATATCACTGAAAGCAGGATCAGAAAAGACAAATAGCCGGCAAATCTTTTCATATAGAAGTATTAATGGTGTAGATCTGTCATGTCTGGCAGGTTCTGCTTTTTATGTTGCTTAATATGCCATTCCTGATAATTGTATTTTTTTAGTATTCTTTAAATATTAAATTGATTCGCCAGGTATGCTATCAATTAGTTTTATTACAATCAAAATACACTATACTTGTTAAAATATTACCGCTTTTTTGGAAATAACAGTATAATTTTACTCATTATGTTAAAAAAAGTAAATTATGAGATATGTCATTGCAATTAAATGAATATATTAGTCCACCAATTAAACCTAAACCAGTGTATTTATGAAAAAAGTCCTAATGATTTTAACACTGTTTCTTATAACAGGCACTCTTGTTATGAGTCAGACAGTGCAGATTACGGGTACTGTCACCAGTTCAGAGGACGGGATGGCTCTACCCGGTGTGAACGTTACCGTTAAGGGAACGACTATCGGTGCAATAACTGGAGCAGACGGAAAGTATGTCCTTTCGGCTCCGGCAACTGCCCAGGCCCTTACCTTCAGCTTTATAGGATTCCGTACAGCAGAGGTTCCTGTTAGCGGAAAGACCAGGATTGATGTAAGTCTTGAGCAGGACATCTTCAATGTGGAAGAAGTCGTTGTCGTAGCTTATGGTACCCAGCAAAAGAGGGATATCACCGGTTCTGTCGCCTCAGTTACGGGTGAATCTGTCTCTAAAGTTCCTGTTCAGAGCTTCGACCAGGCACTGCAGGGCAAAGCTGCAGGCGTTTCAATTACGATGCCGAGTGGGGCCCTTAATGCCATGCCGGTTATTCGTATCAGAGGATATAACTCTATATCAGGAAGTTCCTATCCTCTGGTTGTTGTTGATGGTGTTCCCATTGCAACAGGTAACTTTGGCGGCAGCAACAGCGCGGAAACCAATGCGCTTGCCGACATTAACCCTGCCGACATTGCATCAATGGACATTCTCAAAGATGCTTCGGCCACAGCTCTTTATGGTTCACGCGCTGCCAACGGTGTAATACTTATTACCACCAAGCGCGGTTCCGGTCCGAGGACCAAAGTGACATACGATGGTTATATCGGAATGACGGAACCCTATCATCTTTTCAAGATGATGAATGCAGAACAGTATATTGAGCATAAGAACAAGGCATGGGTCAACCTGAGAGGTGAAAGCGCTCCAAAGTTCACGCTTGTGAATGATAAGGACGGCAAGCCTATTGATACAAACTGGGCTGATTATATTTACCGTAAAGGTCTCCAGCACAATCATGCCATTACAATGTCGGGATCAACAGCATCAACCAGCTATTTTCTTTCAGTTGGGTATACCGACCAGCAGGGTATAATCAATAAGAATACCTATAACAGGAAAAATGCAAGGATGAACATTGATCATAAACTCAATAAATTCATTTCTGTGGGAGTGAATGTTGCTTATACAAATGGTTTGAACAAAGCACCTGTTACCGGTTCATCTTTTGCAACTGCAGGTGCTGCACGTCTTGCCTTTGTTCTGCCTCCAAACCTTGGACCTTATAAAACTGATGGAACTTATAATATTGCAGGTTCAGCAATCGGTAACATGGGCCAGCCAATTACAAACTATGGCTATTATAACCCGGTTGCTATTATGGATTTGAACAAGTATACTACTGAAACTGACAGGCTTCTCTCAACCGTTTATGCATCAATTGAACCAGTCAAGGGGCTTGTTCTCAAGACAACCTATGGTATGGATAACCTCACTTCAGAGTATACTGTATTCCAGACACCATTGACAGGTGATGGTTATGGTTCAAACGGATATGTATATAACCAGAACCAAAAATTCCGCAGATGGACCTGGACAAATACCGCTAACTACAATGTCACACTTAAAGAAGTATATAACATCGGATTACTGGCAGGCGTTGAGGAGCAGCGCACAACAAACGTATCCTGGTATGGCGAGGCAATTGATGTTGCAGACCCGTTCTTCAAGGTTTACCAGGGCTCATGGATAACTCCAAGTGGCACTGGAGGAGGTATTGGCGAGAACTATTTCATTTCATATTTCGGCCGTGCAAGTTTCAATTATAATAAGAAGTATTACCTTGAAGGAAGTGTAAGGCGTGACGGCTTTTCAGGACTTGCAAAAGGTAAAAAGTACGGTACTTTCGGAGGAGCTTCAGTCATGTGGAATGTCTCAAGCGAACCGTTCATCCAGGATGCCATCGGTTCCGTATTTTCGGATATCCGCCTTAAGGCCAGTTACGGAAAGGTCGGTAATATGTCGGCTGTAGGTGATTTCAGCTCATTGTTCCTCTATAGTTCAGGAGTATACGGCAGCGATCCGACACTTACATTCTCACAGGCAGGAAACGCTGATCTTCGCTGGGAATCAAGCAACAAGTATGATCTGGGCCTTACATTCGGAATCCTCAAAGACAGGATCCAGGCAGAACTAAACTACTACTACAATGACATAAATGATCTTGTCCTTGCAGTTCCTCAGTCACCGTCAAAAGGCATTCCGGGCAACTCGATTTCTGCAAACGTCGGATCGATGTACAATACCGGTTTCGAATTATCTCTTACCAGCTACAATATTGTAAAGCCGAACTTCAGCTGGACAACAACATTTAATTTCAGTACACTCAAGAACAGGGTTACGGCTCTTGCTCCAGGTGTGACATCACTCCTCGGTGTAACGGCATCCCTTGAGACTACAAATAAAACTGTCGTCGGCGAGCCGATCGGGAATATACTTGCTGTTGAGACAAGAGGAGTCGATCCCGAAACAGGAAGAAGAATTTATGTTAACAAAGACGGTAAGGAAGTCCTCTTTTATTTTGAGAATTCCACTGCTACCAGATGGCAATACAGGGATGGCTCAGGTGTTGCACCAGCCATAACTACTGCTTCCGATGCAAAAATTATGGGGTCACCTCTGCCAAAATTCTTCGGAGGACTCGACAACAGTCTGACTTATAGGAATTTTGACCTCAACCTTGGCCTGACATACGCCCTCGGATTCAAACTATACTGCGGCTCAAAAGCTGGCCTTAGAGACCAGAGATGGTGGAACAACTCAGTGGAAGTTTATGAAACGGCATGGGAAAAACCAGGCGACATTACCCATATACCAAAGCCTGTAATGAATGACAATATCTCGAATGGTTCATCCTTCCCTATATCTGAAAACATCGAGAGAGGCGATTATGTAAAAGTCAGAAACCTCTCAGTCGGATACACATTCAAGAAACTTCCATCCGTGACAAATATTGAACGTATAAGGCTTTACGCACAGGTATTTAATGCTTATGTGTTTACTAATTATTCAGGTTCCGATCCTGAAGTATCGACAAACGGAAATGCGAACCTGACCCCGGGCGTTGACAGAAATACTGCCCCGCAGGCAAGGACCTATACTATGGGATTAAGCATTAATTTTTAACCGATAACACGAAATGATTATGAGAAATATATTTAAAATAACAATAGTATTCGCTCTTTTGCTTACCGCAGGATGCTCAACGAAGTACCTTGATCCTGTTCCTCAGACTTCACTTTCCGATCTTTCCGTATTTGATACAAAAGACAGGATTGTGGCCCAGGTAAACGGGATGTACGATTATATGAACAGCGGGGCATTTATGGGCGGAAGATTTCAGGTATACGGCGATGTCAGGGCTGACAATTTTATCCCGAAAAGCTCAAATCTGGTAACAAACTTTGCTTCATGGAACCATACTGAAGTAAGTTCAACAAATGAGGTTCAGAACTGCTGGGGCCAGATTTATGCCACAATAAACTGTGTAAACGTGTTCCTCGACGGTCTCAAAACAAACTGGGACGAAGGGAAACTCGATGGAATAATCACACAGGATGAACTTGATCAGTACAGGAGTGAAGGCCTTACGATCAGAGCAATCTGCTATTTCAGCCTGTTACAGTTGTATTGCAAGCCCTACAACCAGGGAAACGGAGCCAATCCGGGTGTCCCGCTCAGGATAAAGGCAATGAAGTCATCTGAAGAAAATGATCTCGCGAGAAGCACTGTGGCAGAGGTTTATACTCAGATACTTAATGATCTGAATGAAGCTGAACCGCTTGCAATTGAAGATTATGGCGATCCCGTAATGAATACTACACGGGTGCATAGAAACACTATCATAGCATTCAAAACCAGGGTTTATCTTAATATGCAGGACTGGGCCAAAGTTGTCAGCGAGTCTGCAAAGATTGTTTCTTCATCAGCACCTTTCACTGCAACTTCAGGAGTTGCATTTGCCCTGAATCCTTCATTCACAGGCATATTTGAACCTCCTTATGCAACATCTGAATCGATTTTGTCGATGCCATTTACGACCACAAGCACACCGGGCACTCAGAACGGGCTGCCACATTATTATTCCTATCTGTCATCAGAATCCTATTTTCTGAATACAAATCCTGGTCTGGCATATGCCGCTATGGATGCAACAGATGCGAGGAAAACAAGCCTGTTACTGTCAGATGGTAAATATTTCCTGACAAAATTCTCCGATTACACCACGCTTACCGATTATGCCCCTGTAATGAGGTATGCAGAAGTTCTGCTGAACAGGGCCGAAGCAATAGTAAGGGCCGGAGGTGCAGTGACACAGGAAGCTGTTGATCTTCTGAATGCTGTAAGAACCAGATCGTTCCCGACCGGAGGGTATACAGTTGCCAGCTTTGCTTCTGCTTCTGATTTTTATACAGCCATCCTCCAGGAAAGGAGTATCGAATTCCTCGGCGAAGGCATCAGAACAATGGATCTGCAGAGACTCAATCTTCCATTCCCGGCAAAAGATGGAGGAGCTATGGGTACAGTCCTTGAGATTCCTCCAACAAGCATTGGCTATATCTGGCCGATTCCTGCCAATGAACTTAGCCTTAACAAGTTAATGACTCCCAACCAGTAATAGAACAAAGTAATTGAATTGAAAAGGCTGTCCGTTCTGAAACGTGACAGCCTTTTTTCTTTATTTATTTGACCTTTCCGGTGTCAGATGCCGAAAATTCTCCTTATAGTCCTCAGCTTATGGGAATACCCTTTTATCTCATTTTTGTAAATGCCCTGATGATCAATACTGTCAATTCTTACCCTTCCTGAGGCATGTATCACCAATCCCTGCGAAAGTATCATGCCAACATGTGAAATCCGGCCCCTGTCATCGTCAAAGAAAACAAGATCGCCTGGCACAGTTTCGTCAATGAAGCTTATGCCTGAACCATACTCAGCCTGCTGCCTGCTGTCGCGCGGGATACCTATATTATGTATTTTATAAACGAGCTGTACAAAACCTGAACAATCGATCCCCGATGGTATTCTTCCTCCCCAGATGTACGGACTGTTTATAAACTTCATCGCTGTGTCTCCTATTGCCTCATTTACTTTAAGGTATGAAGGGTTAAAATCAGAAGAAGCCGTGAATCTGTCCTTCCCGCAGCTGAATGTCATCTGCTTAAAGTCGGGTTCATATATTTCACATCCCGCCTCCAGGACAAGCCTGGTAAGGTCTTCCCTGTAACACAACAGCGGCCTGTTCAAAACCATACCCTTCGAATCTCCATCGGCTTCCGAATGCTGAAGATGGTTAATATCTATCCAGCCTGTGTAATTGTCGAACAATGTTATGATCTTGTACCAGTGTCCAATACTTTCAAGAATCCTGTATTTCTCACCAAATAGAACCTGGCTGAGCATTTCCGACTTGTGGGACGGACCTGAACGCAGGGGAACAAAAACGTTCCCGCAAACAAAAGTCTCCATTTATTTGTTTTTCTTCAAAATTAATAATTAAAGCTGATATTGATCCTTTCGCATTATATTGCTCATATCCATGTCAATTATAAAGAGCATTAATAGCATCTGCTGCAGAATAAATATTAAAATAATATCTATTTTTGAATTTGATTTTCAGGCTTTTTAACCTGACAGATTATGGCTGAATCAAGACGACCACCGGAAATCAGATCAGACAAGAAATACCTTTATCACCTTATCCTGTTCATTGCCAGTATAATAATTGTCGTGGCAATTTCACCCCGGGAAGGAAAATTCAGGTATGAGTACCAGAAGGGGAAACCATGGCTTGGATCCTCCCTCATTGCTCCGCGAGATTTTCCAGTGCTTAAGCCTGAAACTGAAATTAACCGTGAGCGCGACAGTATCCTAAATAGCTTCTCACCTTATTTCAGGCTAGATAGTCAGGTCGAAAAAGATGAGATTGCCGGTTTCGACAAATATCTTAATGAACTTCTTGTGAAATTTGAATCAGACGTCCACCGGCTTGATCCGCTTGGATTTGTTTCGGTCAAAAGGGAGCTGAATTCAATACTGGCTGAGATTTATCAGAGAGGCGTGCTTGAAAGCGTCGAATCTGTTTTTGCTGAAAGGACGCCTGATGAGGTTACAGTCGTTACGGGTAAACTTGCTGAAAAAAGGCAGTTTAATTCAATTTTCAATCAGAAAAGCGCATATCAGTTTGCTGAGGACAAAAAATCAGAGTATGCTGGTAAACGCACTTCAGGTTCCGCGAAATACCTGGGTGACTTCATTACCAGGGTGGCCATGTATGATTTTATAAAACCTAACCTTTTCTACGATGCTGCCACTTCATCTGCGATAAAGAACAGAATGATCGAAGAAATAAGCCTTAACAGAGGGCTTGTCCAGGAAGGCGAGCTTATAATCTCGAGGGGACAGATAGTAGATGATAACAAATTCCTAATACTTGAGTCACTCAGAAGCGAATATGAAAAAAGACTCGGAAAAAATGACAGGTGGTTCATAATTTTCGGGCGTTTTATCCTTGTAACTGCATGTTATCTGGCTCTTTATCTGTTTATGTATAATTTCAGGTTCGATGTGCTAAGTTCAACACATAAAACCTTTTTCATAATATTGATCATCCTGCTGTTTCTTATCTTAACACGCATAGTTGTTCATTTTCCCGGAAATGTGATTTACCTTATTCCATTTGCGATCATACCGATACTGGTCAGAACATTTTATGACTCGAGGCTTGCCCTTTTTGTATATCTGATTGCCATAATGCTTGCCGGTTTTATTGTTCCCAACTCCTTCGAATTCGTTTTCCTGAGTTATATTGGCGGTGTTATTGTAATATTCTCACTTACAAATGTCTACAGAAGAGCAAAGCTTTTTTTTGCAGTATTTATGGTTTTCCTTTCCTATTCAGTCGTTTATCTCGGCATAGGACTTATGCAGGAGGGAAACCTGTCAGCCCTGAACTGGAGAAACTATATGTGGTTTGCAGGCAATGGAGTCTTTCTACTTTTAAGCTACCCTTTGATTTTCGTTTTTGAAAAAACCTTCAGGTTTTTATCGGATGCAACTCTCTTTGAACTTGCAGATACGAACCAGCCTTTGCTCAGAAAGCTTGCAGAGGAAGCGCCCGGATCCTTTCAGCACTCTCTTCAGGTTGCAAACCTTGCAGGTGAAGCTGCACGAAAAATTGGCGCCAACAGTCTTCTGGCCAGGACCGGAGCCCTGTATCACGACATAGGTAAAACATCCTCTCCGGAATATTTTGTTGAGAATCAGGCTCAGGGATTTAATCCTCACGACCAGCTTGATCCGCTTCAGAGTGCATCGATCATTATAAGCCATGTTAAAAATGGTGTCGATCTTGCAAGAAAATTCAACCTGCCTTCACCCATAATTGATTTTATCCAGACACACCACGGAACCGGTGTGGCTTATTTTTTTTACAAGAAATTCCTCGACAGAAATCCCAAAAAGACAAATATGGAAAAGGAATTTGCCTATCCGGGTCCTAAACCATCGACAAGGGAGACTGCAATTGTTATGATGGCCGATGCAGTGGAAGCAGCATCAAGAACCCTCTCAGCGTACTCGGAGGAAAATATAAGTGAACTTGTTGAGAGAATAATCTATATCCAGGAACAGGATCGTCAGTATTCTGATACACCATTAACTTTCAAAGATATTACAGATATAAAAAGTGTCTTCGTAAAAAGGCTGTCGAACATTTATCATGCAAGGATTTCCTATCCTGGCAGATAAACCGGGATCAATTACCTCATGTCGTTGATTTCCACACCGCTGTACTTGCCGGCCGGAAATGTGAAGGTAATATTGTCGGGCACCTGCTTCAGATCATAATCTTTAACAGTAAGCATCACAGTAACCCCGTTTTTATATTTGTATTCTATACCTTTAAGGTCGAATGCAGGTTTTCCGATACTGAGCCTTATCCTTACATGATCACTGTCAAGCTTTTCAGGATACATGTCGATAAGATATGATGATTCCTTTTCTTCAAGAAGCCTGACCTTGTAATCTTTCTTGTAAAGGTTAAATACAGCCGATGGACGTGACTGAAAAGAATCATCCTTTTTCTCCGGTCTTGTGATCGTAACTTCTTTTTCGGCAGGCAGATAACTCCATGATGTCTGGCCATCGAACCATATTATATTTTCAGGCAGTTCAAGCCTGTACCGGTCTTTGCTGATTATTATTGACCCTGTTGTCTTATCGTCAGTTCCTTCCATCTGATCGATAGTCTCGAGGTCAAATTTCATTGAAACCGAAGGAGCTGATAGAGCAGTACGGGAAAACCTGTCGAGTATTTTTACTGCTTCGGCATCGTTCTGGGCCGCCACGCTGAATTGTATAATAAGAAATGCTACTGATGCGCAGATTGTTTTCATTACAGGATTTTAATCAAGACTCTTCAAAATCTGTTCCAAATGCATATAGTCTGAAATAAGGACATCCCTGGCCTTGCTTCCTTCAAAGGGTCCTACGATATTTGCTGCTTCCAGCTGATCGATGATCCGCCCGGCACGATTGTAGCCGATTGAGAGTTTCCTCTGAATAAGCGATGTAGATCCCTGCTGATGCTGAACAACCAGCCTTGCTGCTTCCTCGAACATAGGATCCCTTTTGCGCAGGTCAACTTCCTGGCTCCCCTGATCGCTGTCATCGATGTATTCGGGAAGATGCATTGCATCGGGATAACCCTGCTGGGAGCCAATGAACTCTGTAAGCTCTTCAATTTCGGGGGTGTCGATAAAGGCACATTGTACCCTAACAGGTTCAGCTCCCGTTGATACAAGCATATCACCACGTCCTACGAGCCTGTCGGCGCCTGTTGCATCAATTATTGTCCTAGAATCGATTGATGAAAACACCCTGAACGCTATTCTAGTCGGGAAATTGGCTTTAATGAAACCGGTGATGATGTTTGTCGAGGGTCGCTGGGTCGATATTATAAGATGTATGCCAATTGCCCTTGCCAGCTGGGCGAGCCTTCCTATCGGCGGCTCAATTTCTCTTCCGGCAGTCATTATGAGGTCGGCAAATTCATCGATTATGAGGACAATGTATGGAAGGTACCTGTGTCCCTTTTCAGGGTTAAGCCTGCGGGAAATGAATTTCTCATTGTATTCCTTGACATTCCTCGACTGAGCATCCTTTAGAAGCTCAAGCCTGTTGTCCATCTCTATGCAGAGCGAATTAAGGGTATTAATTACTTTCTGGGTATCAGTAATTATTGCATCTTCCTCACCAGGCAGTTTTGCAAGGAAATGGCGCTCAATCTTTGCATATAGAGGCAGTTCCACTCTTTTCGGATCGATGAGGACAAACTTTACTTCTGAAGGGTGCTTCTTGTAAAGGAGAGAAGTGATGATGGCATTTATGCCCACCGATTTACCCTGCCCTGTAGCACCTGCCACCAGAAGGTGGGGCATTTTTGTAAGGTCGACTATATATGGATCGTTGGTTATTGTCCTGCCGAGTGCAAGTGCAAGGTCATATTTTGACTCCTGGAAAGCTTTCGAGGTTATCAGTGATTTCATCGAGACAATTTCCGGATTTTTATTCGGAACCTCGATGCCAACAGTTCCCCTTCCGGGTATGGGGGCAATTATCCTTATCCCAAGGGCCGAAAGATTCAGTGCAATATCGTTCTCAAGCGATTTTATCCTTGCAAGCCTTACACCCCTTTCAGGGACTATCTCATAAAGGGTTACGGTCGGTCCCACTGTTGCCGAGATCTGCCTTATGCTTATTTTGTGATCACCAAGGGTTTTTATTATGTTTTCCTTATTCTCAAATACTTCCCTGTCGTCGAATTCCTTCCCTGATTTGTGATCGGTAAGAATTGAAACAGGCGGGAACTTGTAACGGGAAAGGTCAAGCCGCGGATCATAATTGCCCATCAGCTTTTCCACTTCATGATCGGGAAGTGTATCATTAACTTCAGGCCTGGAAATATTAATCGGGACATTTCTTATCCTTCCGCCATTTCCTTCCTTACCTACCTCGTGAATAATTGATCCCTGGTCCACGAATTCTTCTTCCTTTTCATCTCCTGTATGCCTTACCACAAACTCAATATCATTTTCATTATCGTCATATTCTTCCTGATCACTCCCGCCTGACTCCGTTCCATCATCTTTAATTGTTTCATCTTCCGCAGTTACCTCCTGTGTTTTGTCTTCTGTTTTCAGGCCGGGTATTGCGCTTTTAATTTTTGAAGGTATTGTTTTTGTAAAGGTTTCGGGTTTGAATTTAAGGGCGAATATCAGATATCCTGTAGTCAGCGCCAGAAGAATTACTCCGGTCCCGATCTTCCCGGTAAAGGAGTTAAGCCATTGGGTTATCTTATAACCCTGTGCGCCGCCTGGTCCGCTTCCCAGATACCCGTTGGAACTACCGAATATGTATCCCAGAACAAGTGAAACGACAATAGCGGTAAATGCAAATTTCGTGATCAGTTTCCACAGATTGATCTTCGGAAAATTAAGCAGGTACAAACCGATTGTCCCGAAAATGAGAGGAATAAAAAATGCCCCGTATCCGAATCCGTATCCTATGATCATCTTGGCAAGGTAATGCCCGCTTTTGCCCGACCAGTTTTTGACATTTACATCTGCATTTGAGACTACCTGTGAATCTGAAAGGCTGAGATCGGTTTTCCACCAGAAAAGATATGCCACGCATGCAAGCAGAAGATAAAGGGCAAAACCTGTCAGGAGGATGCCGAAAATAAACCTTATCCTCTCGTCAGTAAAAAATGGTTTGGATTTGGGCTTTGGTTTAGCTTTTTTCTTACCGTTTGTTTCCTTCTCTTTGTCCATTGGAGATCATTTATTCTGTCAGGCCTTGCCTGAAAAGCACCCCAAAGGTAATAATTTTGATCAAGACAGGATAACAATGAATAATCTTTGAGAATTACCGGGCATCTGCGATGGCTAAAGGTTTACCATCTTGTTTATGAATTTATTAATGTCTTTTTTTGAGACCATTTTATAATGCTCTTTCCTGTCAAAGATCCTGTCGGGGATTTCTTTTTTATAAACATTCTGAGCTTCAAAATGAAATTCCGAACGTCCAATGAAAAAGAAAAAACTCATGAGAACTCCGTCGATCTGATAGAACGGCGTTGAAGCATTCGGGTTGCTGATAGGGATCTCATCAGTATACCAGACATTATAAATTTTTGACCTGTCAGAAGGAAAGGTGACTTCCGCATTCTTGCATTTCAGACCGCAGATTATTGCCGACTTAGAGGTTTTTCTTATTTCAATTCCACGCATCGCCTCAAATCCCGGATATATTTCACCTGGCTTTGAAGGATAAAAGTATTTTATTGAGAACAGGCTGAGATATGTATCATATATCTCCTTCGAAGGATTTGCCAGGTTTATAATACCGGAATTGCCTATAGGTGAGATTAGTTCATAGATTATCTTATCGTCCTTGAACGACACTATCATGTTTTTTGGCATGATTTCAATGGGCATCCTTGTTACCTGACCCGTGTAGCTGACATCGTAATGTATTTCTCCCTGTGTGAAATGACCGGATCCATGCCGTTTGCAGGAGTAAATGAATGGAACCAGGATAACTGTCAGGAGGAGCGCTTTTGCCAATCTCACAGGGAATGATTTTATTTTGATAATCTGTAAAAGTAAATATTTTTTTTTACTTCCGTAAGACACTCTGCTATTTATAAGATTCCAGTGAAAATATGTTTTTTAACATGTTTTTAATCCTATTGCTCCACCTGGTTACCTGAATGCAGATTTTAGGAATTTAATAGATTTGTGCCTTGTCCAGGAAGTTTTCAATAGGATATAAACGAAAATTTTCCCGGAACATTACACTTAAGTGGCATAATTATGAAAAGCAAACTGGCTGTTGTCGCACTTGGGGGAAATGCCCTTTTAAGAGGAGACCAGATAGGCACAATCGATGAACAGGAGGAGAATACCACGAAGACACTCGAGAACCTGGTCTTTCTGCTGAAGGAAGGATACAACCTTGTAATCACTCATGGAAACGGACCCCAGGTGGGAAATATTCTAATGAGGAACGATGCAGGGGAACAACTCTACAACATTGCACAGATGCCTGTTGACATATGCGTTGCAGATTCCCAGGGTGGAATAGGTTATATGATCGAAAGGATGCTTAGGAACGTGCTCAGCAGGCATTCAATATCAAGAAATGTAATCTGTATTGTTACCCAGGTTGTAGTCGATATCAATGATCCAGCATTCAATGATCCTCAGAAAAGGATAGGCAAAATCTATACGAAGTCTGAGGCTGATGATCTTGCGTCGAGAAAGGGGTGGATATTCAGGGAAGAGGTTAAGAAGGAGGGCGGATACAGGCGCGTTGTACCATCACCCGTGCCGGTTGATGTAATGAACCATTCAATAATACGCGACCTGGCAATGCAGGGTAATATTGTAATTGCTGCCGGAGGCGGAGGGGTGCCTGTCTACTTCGATGAAAAGCATGATGTCAGGCCAGCCGAAGTTGTGATCGATAAGGATCTGGCATCATCCCTGCTGGCTTCACTTATTGGTGCTGACGAATTTTATATTCTGACAGATGTCCCGTATATCTATATAAACTACAGGAAACCGGACCAGGAAATAAAGGAATTCCTGAACTACAACGATGCCTTGAAGTATCTGAACGAGGGTCAGTTTGCAAAGGGAAGCATGGCTCCGAAAATAGTAGCCTGTCTTGATTTTATAAAGAAGGGAGGCAAAAAAAGCGTTATAACCGAAGCATTCCGCCTGGCTGACAAAAAATATGGTTCGAAGATCACCATGGAATATGAGGACTGATGTCCCTCACTTTCAGGAAACATTATTGTGGCTTTAAAAAATTATTACTTTTACCACCTGATAATATTTTAAGAACTTAAAAATAAATGTATCATGTCGGTTAATCTTCGCAACAGGCATTTTTTGAAACTTCTTGATTTTACTCCTGAAGAAATTAAATATTTACTTGATCTTGCTGCCGCACTTAAGAAGCAAAAGAAAGACGGAACAGAGATCCGGAAACTTAGCGGCAAGAATATAGCCCTGATATTTGAAAAATCTTCCACACGAACAAGGTGCGCGTTTGAAGTTGCAGCCTTTGATCAGGGGGCATCAGTAACATATCTTGGACCCAGTGGCTCGCAGATCGGTCAGAAGGAATCGATGAAAGATACCGCCAGGGTTCTGGGGAGGATGTATGACGGGATTGAGTACAGGGGATATGGGCAATCAATTGTTGAGGAACTGGCCGAATATGCCGGGGTGCCGGTATGGAACGGCCTCACCAATGAATTCCATCCGACACAGATACTCGCCGATCTGATGACCATGATCGAACATTCTGACAAGCCTCTGAACCGTATTTCGTTCTGTTATCTTGGCGATGCAAGGTATAACATGGGAAATTCGCTTCTTGTTGGAGCTGCAAAAATGGGCATGGATTTCCGTACTGCTGCTCCGAAAGAATATCAGCAGGGAGAAGGGCTTCAGACAACCTGCAGGGAGATTGCCAAAACCACTGGTGCAAAAATCAATATTACCGACAATGTTGATGAAGCTGTAAAAGGCGTAGATTTCCTCTACACTGATGTCTGGGTGTCGATGGGCGAACCTGACTCGGTCTGGGAGGAAAGAATAAAGCTGTTGAGGCCTTACCAGGTCAATATGGATGTGGTGAAAAAAACCGGCAATCCAGATGTTAAGTTCCTTCACTGCCTGCCGGCATTCCATAACAGGGAAACAAAAACAGGCGAAGATATTTTCAGGAAATTTGGTCTTGATGGCATGGAAGTCACCGAGGATGTTTTTGAATCAAAGCATTCAGTGGTATTTGATGAGGCTGAGAACAGGCTTCATACAATCAAGGCAGTGATGGTTGCAACCCTGGGATGATGCTTACCGGATCCATTCCTTTACAAAATAAAAGGTAATTACAAACGAAGTTGCCAGCTTAAGACCAATTCCTGTAAGAAATCCGAGCAGGCTCCCGAAACCAGCCCTGACGGCATATTTGATATCATCCTTGAAAATAAGTTCGCCGACGAAGGCTCCGATAAGCGGCCCCAAAACTATTCCCAGGGGTCCGAGAAAAAGTCCGATAATAAGGCCTACTGTGGCACCGCGTGTCCCGTATTTTGAGCCACCAAATTTTCTTGTACCCCATACCGGCACTATATAATCAAGTATGGAAACAACAACAACAACTGCCAGAAGTGTTATAAGAAGCGTATTTGAAAAGTCTGCGAATTTTGTGAAATGAAGCAGTAAAAGGCCCAGGAAACTAAGAGGAGGACCGGGCAATACCGGCGCCAGACAACCGATAATACCCAGCAGCATGAGTATTATTGCCAATATCAACAGGATATAATCTATCATTAAGACAGTCGCTTCTTATTTTTTACCAAGGTCATCGAAATCCACATTTGTAAATTCCCTGGTTGAAAGATCGGCAGTCTCCTTAATTGTCTCTGTTTCTGGTTCCGGCATCAGAATTTCTTCTTTCAGATCACTTTTACCATTACCTATATATGCAACGGCATCTTTCAATCCCTCGGCAAATTTGTCGAAATCTTCCTTGTACAGAAAAATCTTATGTTTCTCATAAAAGAATTTTCCTTCTTTTCCCTGACGCTTTTTGCTTTCGGTGATTGTAAGGTAGTAGTCATCTTTCCGTGTAGCCTTTACATCAAAAAAATACGTCCTTTTCCCGGCTCTTACCACTTTGGTGTAAATCTCTTCCCTTGAGTTTTTTTCATCATTGCCGTTAGTGACTTCCTTAGTTCCGGCTTCTTCTTCCATTTCTGAGTCAGTTTAGGTTTAGGTTAGGCTGATGTTTGATTTTCAAATGTACAAATATTTTTATATCCAAACAAAGACTGCTAAATGTATCTAAAAATTGAAAGGTTCTTTTGAAGGAAAAGGAAAAAGGTTATTTTTGCAGCCAAAATCTGAGGTTCTTTATTAATGATAAGCAGAAGATTATTGCGGATAAAAGCCCTAATGGCTTTGTATGCATTCAACCGCAGGGAGGATGATGATATTGCTCTTGCCGAGAAGGAGTTGTTGTTCAGTATTGATAAGACTTACGATCTTTACCATTACATTCTCCTGTTAATTCTTGAGGTGGCAGATATTGCCTCCGAAAAGATCGACCAGGCCCTTCAGAAAAGGATGCCGACGCCTGAAGACCTTAATCCCAAAAGGCGGTTCATTGATAACCAGGTCATTGCGCAGATCAGGAAGAACAAGGCTTTCAATGACTATGTTTCATCGAAAAAGCTTTCATGGGTCAATTATCCCCATATCCCCCGGATTCTGTACAACAAAATGATATCATGGGAAATCTATGAAGAATACATGTTATCGGAAGTCCACAGCTATTCTGCTGATAAAAAATTCATTGTTAATCTTTTAACAAAGCTGTTCGCAGAATCGGAAGATCTTGAGTCAAATCTCGAGGAACAAAGCATATACTGGAATGATGACACTGAGTATGTCATTGTGATGATCGAAAAAACTCTAAAAAAATTCAAAAGCGACAATAGCGAAAACGCACCACTCATGCCACTTTATAAAAACCATGAGGATGAGGATTTTGTAAAGATATTGTTCAGAAAGGCGATCCTTCATACAAAACAATGTTCGGAACTGATCGAGAATAATACCACCAACTGGGAGGTCGAAAGGATCGCACTTATGGATATCCTTGTCATGCAGCTAGCCATTACGGAGATAATCGAATTTCCGGAAATCCCGGTTAAAGTGACACTGAACGAGTATATTGAAATAGCCAAATATTATTGTACACCAAAAAGCAGTACATTTGTCAATGGCATACTCGACAATATAGTAAAGGAGATCCGTGAGAAGGGGATTTTCAAAAAAAGCGGTAAGGGTCTTATTGGCGAGATTAATGATGAAGATGCAGGTTAATCTTTTATTTGCTCTATGAAGATAAAGGGGATTTTATTTTTTGTCATTGCGCTGATCCTTCTGGCTTCATGCACGGGTGAAGGCCGGGGTAAAAATGACAGGGGCGGTATTTCCCTTAAGGACGGGGAAACCGGAGAGATCAGCTTCAGGGAATATGAGCACGACTTCGGGAAGATCTCCGAAGGGGAAAAGGTTGCGCATATCTTTGAATTTGAGAACAAAGGCCCGGGTAATCTTGTACTAAAATCAGCCTCAACAAGTTGCGGCTGTACTGTTACAAAATATGATAAAAAGCCCATCGCTCCCGGCCAAACAGGAAGCCTTGAAGTTGTGTTTGACTCAGGAGGAAGAACCGGAATGCAGACAAAAACAGTAAGTGTTCATTCAAATTCCAAAACCGAAGTCGTCATACTTAAAATTACAGCTGAAGTCCTGGAAAAATAAATCAATACCATAACAGATTAATCAAATAACAGCAGCCACATAACAAAAATAACATTGACCGGGCAGGTAATTAATTCTAATCAACAATAAACATCCACAAACCATGAACAACTTAGCTTTCATTCTTTTACAGACAGGTGCAGCAACCGGACAGAATAATGCCCTTGTTACATTCCTGCCATTATTGCTTGTTTTTGTAGTGTTCTATTTCTTTATGATCCGTCCTCAGATGAAGAAGCAGAAAGAGATGACAAACTACAGGAATTCCCTTAAAAAGGGAGATAAGGTTATTACTACAGGCGGCATTTATGGAAAGGTATATGAAGTGAAGGACAATTATGTAATGCTTGAGGTAGGCGGCGATCTTAAACTAAAGGTTGATAAGAGCGCCCTCATGAAGGACCCGACTGCCGACAGCGCCCAGTAATTTTTGTCACTTATTATTTGTGAATTACCATAATGGCATATGGTGGAAAAAATTTTCTGAAAAAGGAGGAAGCAGCAAAAACAGGGATATTGTAACTTTCTCCTTCTTTCTTTTGCTTTCTTTTATATTATGGTACCTTAATTCTCTTGAAAAGGACATCGAATATGAAATGAAGTACCCGGTCAGTTATGTCAATCTTCCTGAGAACAGGGTACTGGCCGATGAATCCGTTCCTAAACTGAATGTCTTCCTGAAAGGTCCAGGCTATTCCATCCTGAAGATTAAGCTTGCAGGAAGCAGGGCTCCTGTTGAGCTTGATATTTCATCAATAAGTTACAGGAGAGTTCCTGGAAGCCGGACGCTCAGCTATTACATCCTGTCATCATCCCTTATCCCCAGACTGAGGAATTTTCTTGATTCTGAATGTGATGTCACTTCAATTAAGCCCGATACCCTGTTCTTTACGCTCGACAGGATTATAAGCAAAAAGGTCAGGGTTGTTCCTGATCTTGAAATAACGCCTGCAAGGCAGTATCTTGTCAAAGGCAGCCTGAAAGTCTCTCCTGACACAGTCACGGTTACGGGCCCTAAACGTATAGTTGACACCATTCATTTAATAAAAACCAGGTACAGGAAAATAAAAAATATTAACGAATCTGAGACCATGGCAATCGGACTTTCAGCGATACGTGGTATATCAGTATCCTCAAAAAAGGTTCATGTCATAATTCCTGTTGAGCAGTTTACAGAAGCTGAATTCAGGGTTCCTGTCAAGTTACTGAACAGTCCTGATTCAGTAAATGTCAGGATTTTTCCTGATATGGTAACAGTAAAATGCATGGTTGCCGTAAGTGATTACAAGAAAATCAGGGAGGTCCCCTTTGATGCTGTAATAGACCTGTCGCATGCTGCCCTGAATTCCCCTGAAAAACTGCAGGTAAGTCTGCGGAATATTCCTCCTTTTATTAGTTCACTCAGGGTTAGTCCTGCAAAAGTGGATTTCCTTCTTGAAAAAAAGCGGATAAGATGAAAAGCGGGACCGGCAGAATACTTAAACTCGGTATTACAGGCGGGATAGGCAGCGGAAAAACAACTGTCTGCAAAGTGTTTTCCGTACTTGGAATACCTGTCTTTTCAGCTGACGAAGAGGCAAAGAGAATACTTGATAACGAGAGGGAAATTCAGAAAAAGATAAGCGAAGCAGCCGGCAAAGACCTTTATATATCAGGTTCTCTCGACAGGAAGGAACTTGCAAGGCTGATCTTCAATGATAGGGATCTTCTTGAAAAGGTCAACGGGATTATACATCCTGCTGTCTTTGAATATTTCGGCGATTGGGTTCAGATGCAGGATTCTCCTTATGTGATAATGGAAGCAGCCATACTTTTTGAAAGCGGCGCGGCGCGAATGATGGACAAAATAGTAACTGTTGTCACTCCTGTTGAAGAGAGAATTGAAAGGTTGCTGCGCGGAAACAAGTTTACAAGAGAACAGATTACCGAAAGGATCAGAAACCAGATCGACGACGGAGAAAGGATCAGCCAGTCGGATTTTGTCATCTTCAATTCCGAAAATGATATGATAATCCCTGCGGTACTTGGTGTTCACAATGAGATGTTGAGATTGTACAATAAAAACTGAAGGGATGGGATTTTTGGGCAAATGGATTGGTGGCGGCCTCGGTTTTGTACTCGGAGGTCCTATTGGAGCGGTCCTTGGCTTCCTTGTCGGATCAATGGTCGACAATACGACTGTTCAGCAGACTTATTCAACATCAACCCGAAGGTCGACTCCGGGCGATTTTGGAATGAGCCTTCTGGTACTCATTGCTGCCCTTATGAAAGCTGACGGCAAGGTACTGAAATCCGAACTGGACTATGTTAAAAGGTTTTTCATTCAGCAGTTTGGTGAAGCTTCGGCGAAAGAGGCTCTGATTATGCTGAGGGATATCCTTAAACAGAACATTCCTGTCAGGGATGTATGCGTTCAGATAAGCCAGAATATGGATTATTCCTCGAGGCTCCAGCTCCTTCATCTTCTTTTTAACATAGCCGTTGCCGATGGAATGGTTAATGCCGCAGAAATCGATGCCATAGAAAAAATGGCAGGTTATCTTGGCATTGCCTCTTCCGACTATATGTCGATACGAAATATGTTCGTTCCTGAAACTGATTCAGCATATAAAATTCTTGAAATTGAACCTTCGGCGACTGATGATGAGGTAAAGAAAGCTTACAGAAGGATGGCCATGAAATACCACCCCGACAAGGTGGGGCACCTGGGAGAGGAGTTCCGGAAGTCGGCCGACGAAAAATTCAAAAAGGTAAATGAGGCATACGAAAAAATAAAGAAAGAAAGAAATATGATCTGAAATCCGGATGTAAAAAAGGGATTTTTATGTTCGTACTAAAATACTAAGGATTAAATTTGCAGACTAAATTTTATTAAGCATGGTATTAAAGGACATTTTGGCAATTTCGGGTGAACCGGGTCTTTTCAAGTTCATTGCCCAGGGGAAGAATGCAATAATAGTCGAACATCTTGAAACAGGTAGACGAAGCAGCGCCTTCACCTCGGCAAAGGTCAGCTCACTTGAAGACATTTCCGTGTTTACACAGGATGAAGATATGCCTCTGGCCAAAGTATTTGACAGGATCTATGAAAAGGAATCAGGCGGACCTGCCATTGACCCTAAAACAGCAACTTCCGATGTCCTGAAGCAGTATTTTGAAGGGATCGTTCCTGAATATTCCAGGGAAAGGGTGTATACAAGCGACATTAAAAAGATCATAGTCTGGTACAACCTCCTCCAGAAAAAGAATATGCTGATCCCTGATGAGCCGGAAAAAAATGATGAACAGGAACAAAAGGAAAAAGTTGCTGAAGAAAAACCGGTTGCCGGAAAGAAAACCAGAAAAAGTACATCAGAGCCCGGGAAATAGTTGCAGGGCAGATAAAACCAT
>JAAYUS010000107.1 GCA_012517605.1 Bacteroidales bacterium | reverse complement strand
GAACGGTCTGACATTCACTGAAGCCTATGCAAGGGTGAAGCAGAAATTTGGAAGGAGAAGGTTAAAGGAAATACAGGAAGAAACACTTTATGCAATCGACACAAAATACAGATTTATGAAAAACACAATGAAAATTTCAGGCGTTACCGGTACAGTATTATTCGGTTTTGCAGCATTGTTCAAGATCCAGCACTGGAAAGGAAGCAGTTTGATCTTAATGCTGGCGAATATAATATTGGTCCTGCTACTGATACCTTCTCTTCTTACGGCAGGTTTACGGCAGACTGAAAACAAATCCAGAAAGGCAGTTTACATATTTGGAGCCGCCGGAGTGAACACCTTCTTTACAGAATTTATTTTCAAGATAATGCACTGGCCTGGATCAGGATTCATACTGGCAACAGGTTTAATAATCATCTTTTTTATCGTTCTGCCATTCTTGCACTAAATGTTTCAAAAGAGAAACTGGCTGAGAGTTTCAGTATAGTCCGAAATTATTATCTTTCAGACAAAGCCTCTGACAGTATTAATGTTCTGCAGCAACCAGCCGTGAGTCACCCTTTTCTCTTATAATACTGTTAAGGCTTTCACAATATTCCATCGTCAAAACCTGCCTTTCCGTCGGTAAAAACACCCTGTACTTCCAATAGATTTTATGCCGCTGTTGCAGCCTTCTATTTTTACACCAAAATTATTTTACACATGAAAAGAGGAATAATGATTTTTGGTGTCGTTTTGCTTGCTGCTGCAAATATGGCGGCACAACAGGACAACACCTGGACACTTGAGGAATGCATCAATTATGCACTCGAAAAAAACATTCAGGTAAGGAAAAGCGAACTTGCAAACCAGCGTTACCTTACCTATGCCGGTCAGGCAAAAGCCCAGAGGTTCCCAGCTGTAAATGCATCGGTAAGCCATAATTTCAACTGGAGCAAAAGCAATGTTTCGGGAGAAAACGGACTGAATGGAACAAACGGATCCAATATTTCAGTCAGTTCCGGAGTGACTGTCTTCAATGGCTCAAAGATTACAAATCAGATACTTCAGGCTGATCTCGATGTCCAGTCGGGGATCTATTCACTTGAGACCACAAAGGAGTCTATCAGCCTGACAATTCTGGATTCATATCTGCAGGTCTTATATGCCGAGGAGCAGGTGAACAACAGTAAAAAACAGATTGAATCCACTTCGAGCCAGGTTGATCTTGCAAAAGAAAGACTTGCCATGCAGCTTATATCACAGGCTGATTATGCCCAGATAAAATCGCAGCTTGCTTCCGAAAAGCTTAATCTGGCAAATGCGGAGAACCAGCTTGCAATGGCCAAGGTCAGCCTCGAACAGCTGATGGAACTTCCTGTTTCAGATGATTTCCGGATCGCACATCCGGGTTTTGGGGAAGATATCAACAAGAACCTGATCCCCGATGTCGGATCGATTTATGAAACGGCCCTGTCGTTAAAGCCGCAGATAAAAAATGCAGCTGTCAGCAAGGAAATTGCTTCTCTCGATGAGAAGATAGCAAAGGCCGGTTTTTATCCAGTCCTTTCGGCCAGTGCTGGGATTGGAACAAATTATTCCAGTATTGGGTCTGATCCTTATTTCAATCAGATAAATAACGGGATTTCTCCATCTCTCGGACTTTCACTTTCGATACCTGTCTTTCAGAAGAACCAGGTAAAGACAAGTGTTGCAATTGCCAGGATCGGTTACAACGACGCTGAATTATCGGAGATCAATGCAAAAAATGAATTGCGGAAAAGCATCGAGCAAGCCTGCCTGGATGTCACATCTGCCCAGATAAAATATGAGGCAAGCCTTGAGAATTTCAGAGCTACAACCGAATCGGCTGCTCTTTCAGACGAGAAATTCCGTCAGGGAATGATTAACTCCGTCGACTATCTGGTTTCCAAAACAAATCTTATAGTAGCTGAAAGTGAGCTTCTCCAGTCAAAATTCAACCTTATATTCAGTTATAAAGTACTTGATTTCTATAAAGGAATACCATTGACGCTATAAGTTGAAGAGAAAAAATAAACAATAAATATTGAAATAATGAAAAGAAAAGGATTGATAGCAGGAATTGCAGGAGTGGCTCTAATAGCACTGCTCCTTACAAAGTGCTTTTCGAAAAAAGCAGATGAATACACTTTCGACACCGTAAAGGTTGAAAAAGGAACCATCACAAATACAGTCACCGCAACAGGAACGCTTGAGGCAATAACAACTGTCCAGGTTGGCACACAGGTATCCGGCATTATTGAGCATGTCTATGCCGATTTCAATGATTATGTAAAACAGGGACAGGTACTGGCAAAGCTTGATGAGACAGCATTGCGGGCCCAGCTTGAACAGAGCCAGGCTTCGGTCGATCAGGCACAAGCCCAGCTTACATATCAGGAAGCCACTTTCAAAAGGTTAAAGGCTCTTTTTGAGAAAAACCTGATTGCTCAGGCCGATTATGACCAGGCTCTTTTCAATTATGAAAATTCAAAGGCTTCACTGAGCAATGCCAGATCAGCTCTTGACAGGGCAAAGGTAAATCTGGCATACGCAACAATCTATTCGCCGATTGACGGTGTTGTTCTCAACAGGGCGATCGAGGAAGGGCAAACAGTGGCAGCAAGTTTCAATACACCGGAAATGTTTACAATTGCCAACGACCTTACGCAGATGGAGGTGCAGACAAGCGTTGATGAGGCTGATATTGGCCAGGTCAAGGAAGGACAGAGAGTCGAATTCACTGTGGATGCTTATCCCGAACTGAAGTTTGAAGGATCTGTTTCTCAGGTCAGGTTCAAGCCGGTGACTACAAACAACGTTGTCACATACACTGTTATCCTCAATGCCCCCAATCCCGATAAAAAGCTTATGCCCGGCATGACGGCAAGTGCCACGATATTTATTGACGAGAAGGAAAATACGCTTATTCTCTCAGGCAAAGCGCTCAGATTCACTCCTTCTGCCGAGTATCTTAAATCTCTTTTTGCCGGAAAAATGTCAGGAATGCCGGCAGGCGGATCCGTCGCAACCGGAGGTCAGCCGGGCCTGGCACCTGCTGGGTCCCTGCCTTCCATGCCCGAAGGCATGAAGATGGTCTGGGTAAAGGATGAAAAACTGACTGTCAGACCGGTTCCGGTCACTACAGGCATAGAAAACGGTTCTGCCGTGGAAATACTTACAGGCCTTAAGGAAGGAGACAATGTGATAATATCGATGACAAGTTCGACGAAGAAAGCTGCTTCAAGACAAAACGACGGTCCGCCTATGCCGTTCTGACAGAAGCTATAAATAACAATTAAAACAAGGTTATTATGAGCAACACTATTATTGAGATTAAAAATCTCAGAAAAGATTATCACATAGGTGAAGTTACAGTTCATGCATTGAGGGGGGTTGATCTTCAGATCAAGGAAAATGAATTCGTTGCAATAATGGGTGTCAGCGGATCAGGAAAATCAACGATGCTGAATATTCTGGGATGTCTTGATAAACCTTCCAATGGCGATTATCTTCTCGATGGCGTTGATGTGAAAACAATGAACAGGGATGAACTTGCCAGGTTAAGGAACAGAAAACTGGGATTTGTATTCCAGGCATATAATCTCCTTCCCCGGACAACAGCCCTTGAAAACGTTGAGCTGCCACTGTTCTATAATTCAAAGATTAAATCAAAGGAGCGTTATGACAGAGCTGTCAATGCACTTGAAGCAGTAGGTCTGAAGGAACGAATGCATCACATGCCCAACCAGCTTTCGGGGGGCCAGCAACAGAGGGTTGCCATTGCCCGCTCGCTTGTCAATGACCCGGTTCTTATACTGGCAGATGAGCCTACAGGCAATCTTGATACAAGAACTTCATTTGAGATCATGGAATTGTTCCAGGACCTTAATGAAAAGGGCAGGACTATAGTTTATGTTACACATGAACCCGATATCGCAAAGTTTGCAACACGGAATGTGGTTTTCAGGGACGGACGAATTCAGCGTGAACTGGTTGTGTCAGAAAGATCTTATGCCCGCGAAATACTGAAAACACTTCCTGTTGAGAATATTGAAGAATTTGATGCATGAAAAAAATAAAGTCATGAATTACAAAAATCTATTAAAGATAGCTGTCAGAGCGCTTGTCAGAAACAAGCTGAGAGCGATTCTGACAATGCTTGGAATTATTATCGGTGTGGCGTCTGTCATTGCCATGCTTGCCATTGGTGAAGGTTCGAAAAGGAGCATTACCGATCAGGTTTCGTCAATGGGCACTAATATGATTATGATAATGCCAAACATGCAGAGGAGAGGGGGAGTGAGCCTTGGAGCCTCAAGTTCCATGGCCCTCAGATACAGTGATGTCGTAACACTGAGGAATGAATCAGCCTACCTGGCCGGCATTTCCCCTGAAGTGAGGGCAAGCGGGCAGGTGATTTACGGGAATGAAAATACTCAGACAACAATATACGGTGTGAGTGATGAATATCTTGAAATCCGAAAATTAAAGGTCGGAAGCGGCAGATTATTCAATGATTCTGAAATGAGGAGCATGGCAAAAGTCTGCCTTCTCGGCCAGACAGTGGTTGAAAACCTCTTTGGAGAAAACAGCGATCCTGTTGGCCTTACAATCAGGATTAAAAACCTTCCCTTCCTTATTATTGGCACCCTTGAAGACAAAGGTGAAAGCGGAATGGGACAGGATCAGGATGATCTCATCCTTGCGCCATGGACTACTGTTCAAAGACGGCTTGCAGCCATCGACTATATAAATGGCATCTACGCTTCGGCAGTTTCGGAGGATAAAAGCTCCCTTGCAACAGAAGAGATCACTGAAATTCTCAGAAGAACCCATAAACTCAAGGAATCTGAGGAAGATGATTTCAGGATAATGTCGCAGTCAGAACTTATTGAGACAATGTCAAATATCACAGATATTATGAAGTATCTTCTTGGCGCTATTGCCGGGATTTCACTTCTTGTCGGAGGTATTGGCATAATGAACATTATGTTTGTCTCAGTCACTGAGCGTACCCGTGAGATCGGACTCAGGATGTCTATCGGAGGAAGGGGCCAGGATATCCTGCGACAGTTCCTTGTCGAATCAATAATACTCAGCATACTCGGAGGAGCGCTCGGCGTGATTTTTGGATATCTCATTGCCAAAGGTGCAGGGGGGTTGATGAATCTGACAACTTTTGTATCAACACAGTCGGTGGTCCTTGCATTTGCAGTCTGTTTTATAATTGGAGTATTTTTTGGTTGGTATCCTGCAAGAAAAGCAGCTAACCTTAATCCGATTGATGCCCTGAGATATGAATAATTACGCATCGGAATCATAATTTTAATAAATTTAGGGAAATTCAGACGGAGGCATAAATGAAAAAGGAAAAAAGGGAAGTATTGTTCAAGGTCATCCTTCACATGCTGGCCTGGGCAGTACTGCTTGGTCTGCCGCTATATCTCATGATAAGGTTTGAAGTAAAGGAAGGGTTTTTTCTTACCTTTTATATAATATCCCTTATCAATGGTCTGATTTTCTACATAAATTATTTATTACTGGTTCCCAGGCTCTTTTTCAGGAAAAGGAAATACAGGTATTACCTGTCGGCACTGGCCCTGATTGCTTGCTTTTACTTTGTCTCGGATTTTTCAATGAAAGTCCTTAATGAAAAGGAACCGGTAGCAGGAAATACAGAAACTTTCGACAGGCCTCCTGATGAGAAAATCAATCCCGGTCCTCCAAGAGGGGGTGGCTTATACAGGTTACCTTTACGCGGATCGCATTTCATGGGTTATTTTTCGTCTGCCGTATTTCTGGTTTTCTTCTCCCTCGGACTCAAGGTTCTGGAACGTCAGTCAAAGATTGAAAAGATCCAGGAAGAGATGGAAAGGGAAAAACTGAATTCGGAGCTTGCATTCCTGAAGAACCAGATAAGCCCTCACTTCTTTTTCAACACATTGAATAATATATACTCACTCGTAAGCATCAGTCCGGAGGATTCTCAGAATGCTATCCTGAGACTTTCAAAACTCATGAGATACCTACTTTATGAGTCGGAACAGGGCAACACGATGCTCAGTCAGGAAATCGACTTTATGAATAATTATATCGATCTGATGAAGCTCAGGACAAGTGATAAGGTTACCCTTAATGTGAGGCTGCCTGAGAAGTTTGAAGACAGGAGAATAGCCCCTCTCTTATTCATTCCGTTTATTGAGAATGCTTTCAAGCATGGTATAAGTAACCGTGAAAAATCATTTATTGAGATCTCAATGGAAATAAATGCCGGTTCAATAATTTTCAGGTGTTCGAACAGCATTCATGCCGGAAGGGATATTGATACTTCCGGAAACAAGGGCGGAATAGGGTTGGAAAATGTAAAAAAGAGACTTGGCCTGTTGTTCCCGGAAAAACATGATCTGAAAATAAGCAAGAGTGAAAAGCAGTTTGACGTAAATCTTGAAATATTACTGGCCTGATGATTAATGCAATCGCCATAGATGATGAGCCACTTGCCCTTCAGCTGGTTTCAGGGTATATAAAAAAAACTCCCGGACTGAATCTTGCCGGGTGTTTTGACAATCCGTTCGATGCAATCGAATTCCTGAACAATGAAACAGTTGACCTGATATTTGTTGACATACAGATGCCCGATCTTTCCGGTCTTGAGTTTACACGTTCACTTGTTAACGGGCCGAAGGTCATATTTACTACTGCATATGAAAAGTACGCACTTGAAGGATTCAGGCTTGATGTCATCGATTATCTCCTGAAGCCCTTCAGCTATGAAGAGTTTTTGAAGGCTGTCCAGAAGGTTGTAAGGCTTATCAGGCTTGAAAAGAAGGTTCCAGAGCAGGTTGATGCCAACAATGAATTCCTTTTTCTGAAATCGGATTATAAGATAAGAAGGATCAATTTCAATGACATATTATATATAGAAGGCCTGAAGGATTATGTTAAGGTATTCACCCGGAAATCTGACAAGCCTGTAATTTCGCTGGTGACGCTTAAATTGCTTGAGTCAAAGCTGCCTGAGACAAAATTCATGAGGGTACACCGCTCGTATATTGTAAACCTCGAGAAAATAGATACGATAGAAAGGAGCAGGATTGTTTTTGGCAAAACGTATATTCCTGTAAGCGAGCAGTATAAGGATAGGTTCCAGGAATTCCTCGACAAAAATTTCATTTGAAAGCGGACTGAATTCCCGCAAAATATGGCCGGAAAATATCCTGCTTTCAGGACTGGTCAAGGGCACATGATACACAAAGGGCTTCAGCCCTTAATGTGGAGGATTCAGATGGATCACTATCCCATAAACCGGTTCCAATTCTGCCCTGCAAACCTGATTTCCTGTGGCTGAAGGGGAGTCAACATTTACATGTGTTAATGTATTAATCTGCGGTTCACCAGAGCAGGCCCATCGGCTTGAATTACTTTTCAGTATCGGGGAAAGAAAAATCTATATCAAGAATTCTTTCATGTTCTCCGTTTGTACATCCTATGGAGCATTCATCATTTTATTTTCAGAACCGATCAATAACGGATTAAAATCGTCAGGGATTTTTCTTCTTTCTCCGAGCTCGTTAAAAAAGGTATTTGAGAATGATTCTCTTTTAATATAGTTTATCTTAAGATAATTGATATCACATGCGCCGGATTCTGATTTGCTGATTATTGAAAGAAGCAACAGCTTTTTATTTCCGGTTTCCAGGGCAATTGCCGGCAAAGCCCTTTCTACTTCTTTGAATGAAGCCCGCACTGTCGTTCAGTTTCTGCCGTCAGGTGAACTGAGAATGACCTTTTTGGCTTCATTGCATCCGGAACCAAACAAAATAATAATCAATGCAGGACGGGCAAATAACATCCTTTCAATTTAACTTATTTATCAGGGGATAATAATAAGGCGGCAATCCCGGATAAAGTATTTAAAAAAAAAACATAAGATAAGGAATGCTTATGATGATATTAATTAATAAAATGTGTAAATCGACAAACCGGAATAATGGAATTCTATTTTTTAGTATTTTCACATTATATTATAAAAAATCGGGGTATCGTGATAAAAAAATATGTTTATTTTAATAACGCCCCCTCTGAAAACAGGGGGTATTATGAAAAAAAACAAATAATTTCTTGTTGTGCTTAATTTTAATTAAATTGTGCACGTTATTAATTTAAATTTCTATTGTTATGGAGGCAAGACTTTTTTCCATTATGGCTTTTCCGGTTTTGATGATCGCGTTTCATCCAGCCACTCTTTCAGCGCAGGATAAAGCCAGTGAACCATTTACAACAGGAGCGGATTTCTGCAGCAGCTATATCTGGAGGGGGTCACAGCTTGGTACGGGGCCACATATTCAGCCTTCGATAGTGTACAATAAAAGTTCATTTACCTGTGGGGCATGGGGATCGTTCGATTTCAGGGGTTATCAGGAAACAGATCTTTATCTGTCATTCTCCCTTCCATCAGGATTTTCGGCAGGAATAACTGATTATTACCTGCCCGGTCTCAGATATTTTGATTATTCGAAAGGTTCAGGCAGCCATGCGTTTGAGCTTAATTTTGGGTTTTCGGCCGATAAGCTGAATTTCAGTGCAAATTATATTCTTAATGAAGCAGGGGGAGTGGGCTCTTCAGGTAACGACCTGTACTTTGAAGCCGGATATTCTTTTGAAAGGTTCAGCATTTTTGCCGGCGCCGGGAATGGCTGGCATACCTATGATCCGGAAACAGGCAGCAGTAATTTCAATTTATGCAACACCGGCATTGAGGTTTCGGGAATGATAAGGGTCACAGAATCGTTTGAAATACCCGTAAGGGGACAGCTTATTCTAAATCCCGACAAAGAAAGGCTTTTCCTGGTTATCAGCTTCACGCTTTAATTTTCCACAGGACTATTTCGCTTCTCATTCCGGCAGATTCCTGACCGGTGATAATGCATTTCGATGCTTTTAATACTTGTGGAGTCTTTGTGCAGTTTCCGTTTTCATTAAAACCCTGTTTGCTGTAACCTCGACATAGGCCAGCGGTATTAATTTATACTCATTATAAACAATTATTTTAATGCCCTATAAAATATAGGGGGTATTTCTTAAAAAAGCACTAAAAACAGAAATAAATAGTCAAAAAAAGGGGGTATAAGGCAAAAAAAGACATTAAATATTTGCAAATACCCCCAAAAAATATATATGTTTGCTATGAAAAAGTAAGTTTTATCAGAATGCTTATAAAAATGAAAATGAACTGGAAGAAACTAAGTTTAATTCTTGCGTTTACTGTCGCAGGTTTAAATGGTTTGTATGCTTCAGAAGGAGAAGCAGTTGATTCGGGGGCAACAGCATGGATGCTGACCTCAACGGCACTTGTCTTACTTATGGTCCCCGGCCTGGCAATGTTCTATGGCGGTCTGGCAAGGACGAAAAACGTTCTGGGAACAATAATGCATAGTTTTGCGGCCATGGGGATAATAAGTGTGTTATGGGTAATTGCCGGATACAGCATGAGTTTCGGAAAGAATGTTCTGGGTGGTATTTTCGGATGGAACCCTGATTACTTTTTTCTGAAAGGCATCGATAATAATATTATGGAAGCAAAAGTCCCGGAATATGTCTTTTCGATGTTCCAGGGCAAATTTGCCATTATCACACCTGCCCTCATTGCAGGAGCATTTGCCGAAAGGGTGAACTTCAAGGCTTATTGCATTTTTATTGCATTGTGGAGCATTCTCGTTTATAATCCACTTTGTCACTGGGTATGGGCTTCCGACGGGTTCCTGTACAATCTCGGAGCAAAAGGAGCGATAGATTTTGCAGGCGGCACCGTGGTCCACATTTCTGCAGGGTTCAGTGGCCTTGTGGCAGCATTGTATATCGGATCGAGACGCGGGTATCCATATCAGGTGATACGTCCGAACAATCTGGTAATCACAATGCTGGGTGCCGGCCTTCTATGGGTTGGATGGTTCGGTTTCAATGCAGGAAGCAGTGTGTCAAGCGGACTCAGCACAGCACAGGCTCTCACGGCAACACAGGTGGCAGCAGCATCAGGAGCACTTTCGTGGATAATTATCGAAGGAATGCACCAGGGCAAAGCTACGGCTCTCGGATTTGCAAGCGGAATCCTTGCAGGCCTCGTTGCAGTGACACCGGCAGCAGGTGTTGTTCAGCCATATGGAGCACTTGTGCTTGGATTGCTGGCATCTGTGATATGCTATATGGCAATACAACTTAAAAACAAAGCAGGCTATGACGACAGCCTCGATGCCTTCGGAATACACGGTGTTGGAGGGGTAGTAGGGGCTATTTTTCTTACATTTTTTATTCGTCCGTCATGGATGAAAGAAGCAGCTTCGGCTGCAACCGGAGGTACCTGGACAGTCTGGAACCAGCTGGGAGTGCAGGCACTGGCTGTCGCCATCGCCATCGTTTTTGCATCTGCGATGACATTGCTGATAATGTGGGTCCTTAATAAATTCATAAGGATAAGATCCTCAGAAGAAGACGAGATGGCAGGTCTCGACAGATCATACCATGGTGAAAGAGGCTATGGAATGTTGAATCCCAGTTAAAAGATTTATTAAAAACCAGGAATATGAAACTTATAACTGCTATTATACGTGAAGTTCAGCTTGACAAGGTAAGGGAAGCACTAATCGCAGCTGAAATAACAAGGATCACTGTAAGCCGTGTCTCGGGACATGGCCAGCAGAGGATAGAAGAGATGTACAGAGGTCAGAGGATAATACCTGATCTTATTCCGAAAATAAAAATAGAGATCGGAGTTAATGATTCATTTGTCGATATAACTGTCGACACTATCCTGAAATCAGCAAGGACAGCCGACGGTGACGAAGGAAATGTGGGTGACGGCAAAATATTCATTACACCGCTTGAGGAATGCATCAGGATCCGCACAGGTGAAAGAGGAGGTCTGGCAATATAAAATCACATAAACAATCAGAGACGCTCATGAATGGCGTCTCTGATTAATTACAAAGTGATAAGAATTAATTCAGGAACAGTTTGATATCATCTTCAACGGTTCCGATACCTGCAATTCCAAAATTCTCAACAAGGACCTTGGCTACGTTCGGAGAAAGAAATCCCGGAAGTGTGGGCCCAAGATGTATATTCTTGACTCCCAGATAGAGAAGTGCAAGAAGGACGATAACTGCTTTCTGCTCATACCATGCAATATTGAAAGCTATTGGAAGCTCATTGATATCATTGAGCCCGAATACTTCCTTAAGTTTCATCGCTATTACTGCAAGGGAATATGAATCGTTGCACTGTCCTGCATCAAGAACTCTCGGAATACCGTTGATATCGCCCAGAGGCAGTTTGTTGTAACGGTATTTTGCACATCCTGCAGTAAGGATTACCGTATCTTTGGGAAGTGCCTGTGCAAATTCGGTATAGTAGTTACGCTCCTTGAAACGTCCGTCGCAGCCGGCCATGACAAAGAATTTCCTGATGGCGCCCGATTTTACCGCTTCAACAACCTTGTCGGCGAGTGCGATCACCTGGTTGTGTGCAAATCCGCCCACTATTTCACCTTTTTCAATCTCCACAGGAGGTTTGCACCTCTTTGCATGCTCAATAATTTCTGAAAAGTCCTTCTGTCCGCCTTCGGGCCTGCCTGCAATATGTTTGAATCCTGTGAATCCGGCTGCCCCGGTAGTATATACCTTGTCGGCATATGAAGCATCTTTTTTCGGCGGGACAATACAGTTGGTTGTAAAAAGTATTGGTCCGTTGAATGTCTCGAATTCTTCCTTCTGCCTCCACCAGGAACTACCGTAATTTCCTACGAAATGACTGTATTTCTTGAAAGCAGGATAATAATTTGCAGGCAGCATTTCGCTATGTGTATAGACATCGACACCGGTGCCTTCAGTCTGTTTCAGAAGGTCCTCCATATCCCTGAGGTCATGACCGCTGATCAGAATACCCGGGTTGTTCCTTACACCTATGTTAACCTTAGAGATTTCAGGATTCCCGTATTTTGTGGTATTTGCCTTATCAAGAAGGGCCATTGCTGTAACGCCGAATTTCCCTGTCTCATTGACAAGGGCAACGAGCTGACCGGCGTCAAGAGAATCATCTAATGTTGCAAGCAGTGTCTCCTCGATGAATTTATAAATCGATTTGTCTTCAAAACCAAGGTTGTATGCATGTTCAGTATATGCAGCCATACCTTTGAGGCCGTATATTATAAGTTCCCTGAGTGATCTGACATCTTCATTTGTTGTTGAAAGAACGCCGACAGAAGCATTTTTTGCTTCGAATTCTTCAACAGTACTTCCCGTCCAGGTTACTGAATCATGAAGTTTCTCAGGCAGCTTTCCTCCGGCTTTGAGGTATGTTTCCTTTAATTCCTCTCTCAGCTTAAGAGCTTCCCTGATCCTTGTCACAAACCTGTCGTAGTCGAAGTTGGCATTTGTGATTGTCATGAAAAGACTCTCAACAATGAACTTGTCGGCAGCATTGTTTTCGATTCCAAGCTCCCTGTTCCTTACAGTATAAAACGATACTCCCTTTGTCAGATACATAAGGAGATCCATCATATTGGCAACCTTTTCCGATTTACCGCAAACACCTGCAATTGTGCATCCTGTTCCTTTTGCGGTCTCCTGGCACTGAAAGCAAAACATACTCATAATTAATATAGTTTTAGTTAATAATTTTTATCTGTGTGATTCCTGTTCCGACGTTTTGTCAGTCTTTATCACTATAAATTTCTGCAAAAAAATCAATTTAAAATATCAGAAATTGTAACATTTGTTACAATCCGGTACAATTCAAGGGAAAAAATAAGTATTTTCAGGCCGTATGGATTGTTAATGAGAGATCCACAGCCCGGAAATATGCTTTTTAACATTTTTGGCATACCGGGAAAACAGAATATCCGATGAACCTGACTCTTGAGAATATACTTCTTATCGGTTCCCTTCTGCTGGGCATAAGTATACTTGCGGGGAAGACATCATTCAGGCTGGGAGTTCCCACGCTTATACTTTTTGTCTTTGTTGGAATGCTTGCAGGATCAGAGGGTGTTGGCAAAATAAATTTTAACGAACCGGGAGTTGCCCGTTTTATAGGGATAATAGCATTGAATTTCATCCTGTTCTCCGGGGGGCTTGAGACTCGCCGGGAAGTAGTAAAACCTGTATTCTGGAATGGTTTAACATTATCAACCATAGGAGTTTTCCTTACAGCAGTATCTGTCGGTATTTTTGTCTGGGCAATAACCGACTTCTCTTTTTATGAGGGACTTCTTCTGGGCGCGATAGTATCCTCAACTGATGCGGCAGCGGTTTTTTCGATTCTCAGGTCGAGCAGGCTGGGACTGAAAAAAAACATCAGGGCATTGCTTGAGCTTGAAAGCGGAAGCAATGATCCCATGGCATATTTCCTTACAATAGCCGTAATGGGTCTGATGCTTGAACCCGACCAGCCGGCCGTGAGCATAATTCCTCTGTTCGTAAAGCAGGTTTTTATTGGCGTTACGGCAGGCTTCCTGTTCGGCAGACTCGGGAAAGAGCTGATTAACCGTATCGAGCTTGATTACTCAGGGCTTTATCCGGTGCTTGTCATAGCGATGATGTTCTTTACATATTCATTTACCGAGTTCCTCGGCGGAAATGGGTTCCTTGCAATCTATCTTCTGGCTGTTTATCTCGGGAATCAGTATCTCATTCATAAGAAAACGATATTGCAGGTATTTGACGGAATTGCATGGCTGATGCAGATAGTGCTGTTCCTTACACTGGGCCTTCTTGTATTTCCAAGTCAGATAATTCCGGTCCTCGGCACAGGGCTGCTCGTTTCGGCATTCCTAATGTTTATTGCCAGGCCTTTCAGCGTTTTTGCCTGCCTGTTACCATACAGGCTGAAGCTCAAGACAATAACATTCATATCGTGGGTTGGGTTGCGCGGCGCTGTTCCAATTGTCTTTGCCACATTTCCCCTGCTGGCCGGGATCGATAAATCGCAGATGATCTTCAACCTTGTGTTTTTCATTTCGTTTACATCGGTCCTTCTACAGGGTACGACGCTGAGGTGGGTCGGAAGACTGCTTCATGTCACGGTTCCTGAAAAGGCAAAACAGAGGACACCTCCAGATATTGAACTATCAGATTCCATTAAGACCGAACTTACCGAAATTGAAATTGATGAGAACAGCACGGCAGCCGGAAAAAGGATCCTTGACCTCGGGTTTCCACGGGCTGCAATAATAGCTCTCATTAAAAGGAACGGAAAATTCATTACTCCCAACGGATCGACTGTCATTGAGCCCGACGACATCCTTGTTATTGTTGCGGAGAATTCCGAAAGCCTCAGAAAGGTACATGAATGCCTTGGAACGGGAGAAATATCTGAAACGTCCTGATCCTGCATGGCTTAATTCTTATTTGGATATTTCCCTTTTTCTTTTCCCCCTTTTTTCTTATATTTGGTATGTGTTTCCTCAACGTGCTATAATATATAAAGATGTTAGTAAGGACATTTGCCAGTGCTGTTGCCGGCATTGATGCCGTTACAGTCACAATTGAAGTCAATGTATCCCAGGGGGTACGCTTTTTTCTTGTGGGTCTTCCGGATATTGCAGTAAAGGAGAGTCAGCAGAGGATAGAATCGGCCCTTAGGTCTCTCGGTTTTCACTGGCCGGGGAAACAGGTTGTCATCAACATGGCGCCTGCTGATATCAGAAAAGAAGGATCGGCATATGATCTTCCCCTGGCTGTCGGGATACTGGCTGCTGACGGCAAGATTGCAAAGGAAGGTCCGGAATCATTCGTTACAATGGGCGAGTTGTCCCTCGACGGCACCCTGCAGCCTGTCAGGGGAATTCTTCCTATCGCCCTCAGGGCACGGGAGGAAGGTTTCAGGGGAATAATAGTCCCCGTAAAGAATGCCCGCGAAGCTGCTGTTGTAAACGGACTTGAGGTATACGGCCTTGAGACGCTTGGCGATGTGATCGACTTTTTCAATTCCGTGAGGAAATTTGAACCTGTCAGGGTCGACCTGATGGACATTTTCAGGGAAGAGGCAAATAAATATGATGTGGATTTTTCTGATGTCAGGGGACAGGAAAATGTAAAGCGGGCGCTTGAAGTGGCAGCAGCAGGGCATCATAATCTGCTGATGATCGGTCCGCCAGGATCGGGTAAAACAATGCTCGCAAAAAGGCTGTGCACCATAATGCCGCCCCTCACCCTCGAGGAAGCTCTCGAGACGACGAAGATCCATTCAGTTGCCGGCAAAATCGACGACCATACGGCGCTTATGACACGGCGACCGTTCAGAAGCCCACATCATACGATCTCCGATGTCGCCCTGGTAGGTGGCGGTACTTTTCCACAGCCCGGAGAAATTTCCCTTGGTCATAACGGGGTGTTGTTCCTCGATGAATTGCCGGAATTCAAACGGAGTGTGCTTGAAGTCATGCGCCAGCCTCTTGAGGACAGAATAATTACAATTTCGAGGGCTAAATCGACATGTGACTATCCTGCAAGCTTTATGCTTATAGCCTCAATGAATCCCTGCCCATGCGGTTTTCACAACCATCCCGAAAAGGAATGCATGTGCTCTCCGGGTATGGTACAGAAATATCTTAACAGGATCTCAGGCCCTCTTCTCGACAGAATAGATATTCATATTGAAGTTGTGCCGGTAAAATATGACAAACTTGCCGATACCGGAAGAATAGAAAAATCAGCTGCAATACGTGAAAGAGTTATACAAGCAAGGGCGATCCAGGCGAAACGGTTTGAACAGTTCAGGGGAATCTATTCAAATGCCCAGATGACATCAGCGATGCAAAGGAGATTCTGCCAGCCTGATGAAGCAGGGGGAAGGCTTCTTAAAACCGCAATGGAGCTTCGGGGATTATCAGCAAGGGCTTATGACCGAATCCTGAAAGTCTCAAGGACAATTGCCGACCTTGCCGGATCGGAAAACATCACCGCCGAACATATCTCCGAAGCAATAAACTACAGGAACCTCGACCGTGAAGGATGGGCAGGATGAAATTGCTTTCCTATTCAAGCAGAAGGGCTGCAGCGCCAATGAGCCCTGCATCAGCCTCTGCTTCGGACCTTACAATGGCAATGGGATCGAAGATCATATCCCTCGCCAGTTCGTAAAACTTGCTCCTAATCCTTTCGAGATAATAATCTCCGAGGTTCATAAGCCCTCCGCCAAGTATTATAACTGGCGGATTGAACACCTGGAAGATATTGTAAACACCTATCCCGATGTAATCGGCACATTCGGTCACTATCGATTTTGAAACCGGATCGTCAATGTCGAGCCCCTGCCTTATAATTTTCCCGTCGACTTTTGTAAAATCAAAATCATCACCAACCGGGAGTTTTGTAGGAACGCCCTTTTCGATCTTGCTTTTAAACCTCTGTGGAAGCGACAGTCCGCATGCTATTCCCATCAGACATCCCCTGTTGCCGCACGTACACGTGAATTCGCTGTTGAGATCAACAATCGTATG
>JAAYUS010000106.1 GCA_012517605.1 Bacteroidales bacterium | reverse complement strand
TAAGGATATGCAGGTCCGAGAAAGGTAATTTTCATCAATCAGAAAATAATCGGTAAAAATATAAAATCAGTTTTATTTACCCTGTTATTCAGTCTTATATTTTTCCGTGAACCTCCTGTACAACTGTTTATGTTTATTGTCAAGGCTGATGTTCCTGCCTGTAATAAAGGCATATTCAACATTATTTGTCATCATGTCAAGAAGATCACCTGACGAAACCACTATGTTGGCATCCTTCCCATTTTCAAGAGTCCCGGTAAGATCATCAATGCCAAGTATCTTTGCAGTGTTGGCTGTGACAGTCAGCAACGCCTCCTCTTTAGTCAGTCCGTAAGCAACAGTCTGGCCCGCGACAAAGGGCAGATTATATCCGTATGCCTGATTTTCATACGTCAATCCGACAAGAATACCTTCCTTTGTGAACATTGCAGCAAGTTTAAATGGAAAACGTGTATCACTGTCTTCATATTTTGGGAGAGAATGAATATGAGCAAGAATTACCGGTATCTGATGTTCTTTCAGGAAATCCTTCACCGCCCAGGCAGATTCATCAGCGTTGGTCAGAACAATCTTCTTTACCCCGTATCTGAGTGCAAATGTTATTGATGCAATTATTCCCCCGGGTTCAGGAGCATTTATATAGAGTCTTTTTGAACCGTCAAAAAGACCTTTAAGGGCTTCCAGACGAAGATTCCTGTCGACAGGATCATTCAGTTGTGAATAGGCAATTGCATCTGTAAAGATCTTTTCCAGCAGCTCGACATTTCTGTTATACTGGTTCTCCCCTGCTCCCTGCATCGATCCGGGCATTCCATAATCCCCTCTTCTCCTGACAGGTGATGATTTCCTTGGCCATCCCAGTATTATCCCGTCGTCAGCCTTGTAAATGGCATCCGTCCAGTTCCATGCATCAAGCTGCACAATGCTTGAGGTCCCCGGCAGAAGTGTTCCGTCAGGGACTATCTGAGCTATCAGGACACCGTTTGACCTTACGACCGGGATAACATGAGAATCAGTATTATACGCCACGATAGTCCTTACATTCGGATTGAGATCGCCGGTTTCCTTGTTGTCTACCGTAACTTCAACGCCGCTTATCTCTATGAGACCCAGACTCGTGTTGGGTAAAATAAGTCCGGGATATATTTGTTTTCCGGCAACATTGATAACCGTGCTTCCGGTTCCGTCACCTTTAAAGCCTTCTGATTTCCCGACATAAGTTATTTTCCCGGCAGAAAACGCGATGAGCCCGTCGTCAATAACTTCACCTGTCCCTGTATGTATTGTTCCTCCTTCAAGGATCACCGGGACGGTTTGTGCCGGAGCCACAACGGGATTCTGGGCAGTTGTCTTCAGCAGAATAGCTGCAGCAATGAATGCTATAGTAAAAAATCTCTTTTTCATCGTCTTGGGGGATTAGGAATGTCAGCAGATGATGGACGGGCAGGCTCCCGGAGGATATGTGCAATTATCCTGTTCCGTTCCTCATCAATTTGTTTTTTCATTTCGGAATCTGTTTCTTCATCGAAATACACTGTACCATCAATTATGGTTTTGGAGGCCCTTGAATAAACTGAAAGAGGATGACCTGTCCAGAGTACAAGATCGGCATCCTTTCCTACCCTGATACTTCCCATTCTGTCGTCGATATGAAGCAGTTTTGCGGGATTCAGCGTCACCAGTTTCAGGGCTGTCTGCTCATCTACGCCTCCGTATTTTACTATCTTACCGGCTTCCTGGTTAAGGCGCCGGCCCATCTCATCATCATCTGAATGAAGGCAGGTCAGTATGCCCCGGCTCAGAAGAACTGCCGCATTATATGTTATTCCCTCATAAACCTCATATTTGTAATCCCACCAGTCGGCAAACACTGAAGCACCAGCGTCGTTCTTTTTTATCTGGTCAGCTATCTTATAGCCCTCGTTGAAGTGTATAAGGGAATTTACCTTCAGCCCGAAATCTTTTGCAAGGTTCATTATCATCGTACCTTCCGACTGAACGTAGGTGTGACATTCAATATAGCTTCTTTTCTCAAGAACATCAACGATAGGATCCAGTTCAAGATCGCGCCTGGGAGGTATCTTACCAGCTTTTTCCGCCGGCTTGAGTGAGTTCCATTCCTTCCATTTCTTATTATAGTCGATAGCCCTGTTATACGCATCCCTTATTATCTGATCAACACCCATCCTGGTGTTTGGATAACGGCTGGTGTTGCGTTTAACGTTCTCCCCAAGGGCATGTTTCAGGAACCGGGGCTGGTTTTCAATAAACAGTTCCTCTGCCGGGTGACCCCATCTGTGCTTTATCAGTACCGACTGTCCCCCTATCGGGTTTGCTGAACCATGAAGGATATGGGCAGCAGTGACTCCTCCGGAAAGCTGCCTGTAGATACTTGGATCTTCAGGATTGATGACATCTTCCATTCTTACCTCGGATGTTATTGCCTGTCCCGATTCGTTTGTGGCATCGGATGCAATATGGGAATGCTCATCGATGATCCCGGGAGTCAGATGCATCCCCGTTCCGTCAATGATCCTTACACCGTCTGCGCGGATATCCTTTCCCACTTTTGCTATTTTCCCGTCCGTGATCAGGACATCAGCATTCTGAAGTATGCCTTCCTTCTCATTTGTCCACACAGTGGCATTTTTTATAAGCATGTTTTCCCTTTCAGGTATCTTAGGTCTGCCATATGCTGCAAAAGGATAGATAATTGAACCTGCCGGGGCAACTGCTTCCTGTGAAGTTGGCTTTCCTTTCTCAGGTGAGACGGATGAAGTGAAAACGGCCGACCAGTTTATCCATTTCCCGTTGTCAAGTTGTCCCTCCCCTTTAAAATCCTTTCCTGAGATATAGCCTGTAAGCCTGTATTTCATGCGATCCCTTTCAAATGAAATACTTACGAGGTCCCTGTCGCGTGTGAAAGCGGCTCCTTTAAGTTCAACAGAGTCAACGCTTATTTTTATTGACGGTTTGTCGGGAGTGCCTGAAAGAGACAATTTGTATTCAGAATTGTCGGCAACAAGCCTGTAATTTCCCCTGATATCAGTATTTCTAAGATCCGTAAACCTGTATGGAACTCCCTGAATCCAGTTTTCATATATTATACAATCGTCTTTGAATATATCTCCTGATGTTATGAGAAAGTTGGCAATCATGTTCTTCTTCAGCGCTCCTACAAGTCCGGAGGCATTCATAAGGGCAGCCGGAGTATAGGTAAGTGCCTTCAGAGCCTCTGCCTCAGGAAGACCATATTTTATTGATTTCCTTAGATTTGACAGAAAATCACTACGGCGTTCCATGCCTGCAGAGGTG
>JAAYUS010000105.1 GCA_012517605.1 Bacteroidales bacterium | reverse complement strand
TTCCTGGGATCGACATCGATATAAACTTTTCGCCCTGGAACACCTGCAAGGTTTACTGATCCGACTCCTTCGATCCTGTTCAGCGGATTGACGATTTTTTCGTCGAGAATCTTTTCAAGCCCCCTGTAACTTTCCTTTGCAGTAACTGCATAGAATATTATAGGCATCATGCTTGAATTGAATTTCATGATCATTGGCTTTTCAGCATCCTTTGGAAGAACCCTGTCGATAAAGCCCAGGTTGCTTCGTATGTCATTTGACGCTTCATCGAGATTTGTCCCGTATTCGAAATTCATGAAAATCACTGAAAGGCCATCGCTTGAGGTTGAGGTTATTTCCTTGAGATTGGATACGGAGTTGAGAGCATCCTCAACGGGTCGCGTCACATTGGTTTCAATATCTGAAGCGCTCGCTCCGCCGTATGTCGTAACAACACCGATAAAAGGAAGTTCCATTTCGGGGTATAGATCGATCGGCAGCTGAGTGAGCGAATACAAACCCATTACGATCAATGCTACAAAGATCAGGATCGTGGTTACGGGTCGTTTTACGGAAGTACTGTATATACTCATCTTGTTTCAGGTCTGTTGCTTATTGTAATACTTCAATTTTATCATTGTTAAGAAGTTTCGACTGGCCGTCTGATATCAGTCTGTCGCCTTCTTTCAGGTTGTCTGAAATTATCTCAAGCTGGTCGTCGAACCTTTTTCCGATAGTCACTTCAATGCGTTTTGCCCTTCCCTGGTCATCAACGAATACATACCTGATATTTGTTCCTTCCTGAAGAAGTACTGCTGATGCCGGTACAACAAATGTTTCAACTTCACCGAGATCCATCGATACCCTGACGAACATACCCGGTTTGAGAAGATCGTTTCTGTTAGGAAGCTCTATTTCGGTGATGAAAGTACGTGATGCTGAATTGACAGTAGGGGCTTTCCTGAAAACCGAACCTGAGAATACCTCATCTTTATAAACATCAGCCTTGACTTCAGCTTTCATCCCTTTCTTTACAAGCGGATAATATTGTTCCGATACTGCGACGTTCAGCTTCAGTGGATTAATCTGCATCACCGTAACGACTGCCGCTTTCCCTGATTGCGTAGTGGGAGCTCCGGAATACATTTCACCATCTTCGAAATACTTGCCGGTAACTATCCCGTTGAAGGGAGCTACCATAAGTGTATTCTGTTCCATAAAGTCGACATTGGTCTTTGTCACATCATACTGTGTCTTTGCCTGGTCATACTGCTGCTGTTTTACGCTTCCGGTCCGGAGCAAGGTATCCAGCCTCGAGAGATCCTTTTCAAGGTTCGCAAGCTGGAGCTTTAGCTGGTAAAGCTGTGTACGGTCCATCAGGAACAGTTTGTCGCCCTTGCTTACCCTGTCTCCCGTTTCAACATAAATCTTATCGATGCGTCCGGGTGTGGCTGGAGCCATGTTGACTTCCTCGTATGGCAGAATAGTGGCCGTATAATCAATTGTCCTGGCAATCTTTGTCTTTGAGATTGTCATGACCTTTACTGGAATTGCTGTCTTTTCTGTGGATACAGCACCTGCAGCAGCATTAGCTCCGTCGCTGCTTTTCTTTGATGAACAGGCCGAAATGATAAGGCTGCTGATCAATATTACCGGGATTGTTCTTAAGTATTTCATTATCTTAGATTGTTTCAGAATTAATTACATGTTATTTAATAATTTATCGAGCGCCACCTTGGTCTGAAGGAGATTCATAAGTGAAGTGACATAATTGTTCTCTGCCTGAAGGTACTGGCTGTTAGCCTGAGTAAGTTCCAGGCTCGAAGCCATTCCCTGCCTGTATTTGTTTTCCGTACTTTTATATACTCTCTGTGCGACATCCACATTCTCCTTCTGGCTCAGATACTGAAGATTGGCATTTACAAGATCATATCTCAGCTGTTTTTCCTGGAGAAGAAGCTGATCCGATACCATAGCTTTGGTATTCCTTGCTTTTTCAAGATTTATCTCTGCCTGTTTTATTTTGGCATATCTCTGTCCGCTGGCAAAGATCGGAACCGACAGCGAGAGTCCTGTCATCGAATTATCGAACCACCTCTGATCACTTATTTTATCACCCATGCCATTTGTGCCTATATTATAAAAACCGGCAAGAGTTGGCAGGGTAGAAGCTTTTTGTGATTTCAGGGCAAGGGCCGAGATCTGCTCCTGACCCTTTATCATCTGGTAGTCGATGTTATTTTCAACATTGAATTCCTGCCCCAGGATCTCATCCACATTGATCCCCGCAGTAAGGCCCTCAAGCGTTTCAAGAAGCCTGATCTCAGTGCCTGCGGGAACGCCAAGCTGGAATCTCAGCAGGTTGTAATTAAGTTCAAGACTTCTCAGCAATGAACTTCTCGAATTCTCAGTCATTGTCACGTTTGATGCCATCTGATCGACATCGGTCGATTCTGCCATACCTACCTGGTACATCGCTTTTGTCGAATTAAGGGTTTCATTCAGGTTTGCAATATTGCCATCAAGTATCCTAAGTGATTCCTCAGTAACAAGAATAAGAAAATATGCTGTGCTCACAGATTCCCTTGTATCAAGCTCCGTTTTATACAGGTTCTGTTCACTCAGCTTGTTGGCAAGCTTTGTTGTGGCTATTCCCAGGTACAGGGGAGCATTAAAAATAAGTAGGGAAGCCTGGACACTCGCACCAGTATTAAATTTCGAGCCGAATGTTACAGGTATTTTTTCACCGGGCTTACCAAAGAATTCCCCTGGAAGAAGCGTTGTCATCAGTTTCAGGTTATCTGTAAACGATGCGGAACCTTCGATCGAAGGAAGAGCTGCTGAGATCGTTTCCCAGATGGCGGTCCTTGAAGCCTTGACGTCAAGCTTTGCGGAAATAACAGCCCTGTTGTTGGCAACAGCATAATCCTGGGCCTGCCTGAGGGTAAGCTCCAAAACACCGTTGTTCTGTTGTGCCAATACTGCTCCCGTTGAAATTACAAGGGCAGAAATTAAACTTGGAATAATCTTCTTTCTCATATTCAATGATTTTTTTCTTCAGCTTTGGAATCGGTTTTATAATATTTGTCAATAAGTTCAAGACCTTTTGGAGTGGATATTCCCCTCAGGTAACTTATATATAAGTTCTTAACAACTTCACTGCCCTGGAAATGGTCAGGAGGAAAAATTTCCTTGTCAACTGTCATTTTGGAAACCTCAAGCATGCATTTGTTTGTAAGTTCAATATTTATGTCGTTTCTGAAAATGCCCTGTTCAACTCCTTTTTTAAGTATCTCGTAATTATTGTCGACATAGGGAATTGAATTGTGCTTTTCCGCATTTTCAATTGCCTCAAGGTGAATGCGCTTCAGGTCCATCAAAAATGCAGGGCTAATCTTCTGAAAATGGTCCAGCATCATATTTATTATCCTGAATATGGCTTCAATCACATTATCTGAACTTTTCATTATCTCGGCATTTTTTTCCTTTTGCCGTGCTGCCATCCATTCGAGGACACCCCTGAGCAATTCATCCTTGTCCCTGAAAACCTCGTAAATGGTTCTTTTTGAGATATTCATCTGTCCGGCAAGCATATCCATGGTTACAGCCCTTATCCCGTAAGTCCTGAACATCTTTGACGCTTCTTCAATAATTCTCTCTCTGTAATTCATGGCATTGAAAAGTCGCACAAAAATGAGAAAACTTTTTCAGTTTTCAAAGTTTTCTTTTACAAATTCCGGATAAATTCAGCAAAAACACGAAATTTACCGGTGAATAACGTAACGGGATACCCTGAATCAATTGTTTATGACAAAAGACAGAATTATATACCAGGTTGATGCATTCACTCCGGAAACTTTTAAAGGAAATCCTGCCGGAGTTTGCATACTGGATAAAGAAATGCCGGAGGAATGGATGAAAAATATCGCAGCCGAGCTTCATGTTTCTGAGACTGCATTTGTAACCATTGAAGGGGATAAATATAAAATAAGGTACTTCACACCTGAGTCTGAAATACCTCTATGCGGCCACGCAACGCTTTCATCGGCACATATTATGTACGAGACAGGGATCGTCGATAAAAACAGTGAAATCAATTTCCTTTCAAAAGCTGGAAAATTGAAGATCCGGTATTCGGATGACTGGGTTATCATGAATTTCCCCGCCTATAAGGTTATAGGGGAGCAGGTGCCGGAGGATATCGAAAGATATATAGGTATAAGACCGGCCGGGTATTACAGGACCAGTCACGGATGGACATTCATTCTTCTTGAGACAGAGGCGGATGTTATCGGATTGAATCCCGATTTCAAAGCTCTCAAAAGCTCTCCTTATGGCGACATGATAGTTACTGCACCTTCGGCGGATCCGGAGTTTGACTTTTGTGTAAGATGCTTTGCCCCAGCTGTTGGCATCGATGAAGATCCAGTTACAGGATCAGCACATTGTGCCCTTGTTCCCTTCTGGCATAACAAAACCGGCAGGACAAGCTTCACCTCTCACCAGGTTTCCAAAAGAGGAGGAATACTAAAGGTTGCCCTGCTTGGAGACAGGGTTGAGATTGCTGGTCAGGCCAAAACTGTCTTCAGGGCTGAACTTTATGTATGAGAAGGACGCAGGAAACAAGACACAGGACTCAGGGTAACCAGAACCGGCCATCGGCAACCATCAACATGCAACATGCAACATTCAACATGAAACCATAACTTATTTTCAAACCAACATAAAAATCTTCAACATGAATTATGATCCTGAATTACGGATAAAGGAGCTTGGACTTGAATTGCCGCAGGCTCCGAAGCCTATGGGCGTCTACAAACCTGTTCTGATTACAGGCAATTTTCTTTATGTTTCCGGCCAGGGACCATTAAAGTCCGACGGTACTTTTATAAAAGGCAGGGTCGGCAATGACCTTACGATGGAGCAGGGCAAGGAGGCAGCCAGGCAGGTTGGACTGGCAATGCTTTCACTGATCAAAGCAAATATCGGAGACCTTGGAAGGATAAAACGCCTGGTAAAAACGCTGGGAATGGTAAACAGCGCTCCTGATTTCACAATGCATCCTGCTGTGATCAACGGATTCAGTGAACTTATGGCTGAGGTATTTGGTGAGGATAACGGGATCGGTGTAAGAAGTGCTGTCGGAATGTTCCTGCCAAACAATATTGCAGTTGAGATAGAGGCAATGTTCGAACTAAAAGACTGACCTGATGGATCCTGAAAGAAATCAATGGTACAGGATCTCAAATCCCGGCAAGGTTAACTCTCCGGCCCTGCTTGTTTATCCCGACCGGATAGAGGAGAACATTGAGAGGCTTGCTGCATCAGTAACAGACAGATCAATGCTTAGGCCTCATGTCAAAACATATAAGATGCCCGAAATAGTGAGGCTTATTATAAAGCATGGAATCAGGAAATTCAAATGCGCCACAGTAGCTGAAGCAGAAATGACAGCCGGCTGCGGACCCGATGAAGTACTCCTTACCTATCAGCCTGTAGGGCCAAATATCAGAAGGTTCTTTGAGCTCCGGAAGAAATTTCCTCATGTTGACATTTCATGTATTGCCGATTGCGAAAAAATTGTCCGTCAGCTTTCCGCGAATGCCGTTGAGTTCAATGATGAGGCCGGAGTATGGATAGATGTCAATGTAGGGATGAACAGAACGGGAATTGCCCCCGGGGAGGAAGCACTCAGGCTGTTCAGGCTGATCAATGATCTGCCCGGACTGAAAGCTGAAGGACTCCACATTTATGACGGACACATTCATGAAAGTGATTATTCATCAAGAAAACGCAAATGTGACGAAGCCTGGGCAACTGCAGAGCCCATGATCACAGAACTGAAATCCGGCGGAGGGGAAATAAGGATTATTGCAGGAGGCACCCCAACCTTTCCTTTCCATGCAGCAAAAGAAGGCATTGAAACAAGCCCAGGAACAGCTGTACTCTGGGATTACGGATACAGTACAGCATTTAAGGACCTTGACTTCCTTCATGCTGCAGTGCTCTTTACCAGGGTGATCAGCAAGCCCGGAAAGGATCTTATCTGCATTGATCTGGGGAATAAAGCAGTAGCTTCCGAGATGCCTCATCCGAGGATAAAGATCTTTGGTCTTTCAGATTATGAATTTGTCGGACATAACGAGGAACACCTTGTGATTAGAACAGCAATGGCTGAAAGTATTGAACAGGGTGACGAACTCTATTGCATACCCTTCCACATCTGCCCTACTGTAGACCGCTATGATAAGGTATCTGTAGTAAGGAACAGCATGGTGACTGAAGAATGGAAT
>JAAYUS010000104.1 GCA_012517605.1 Bacteroidales bacterium | reverse complement strand
TTAAGTGTGATTTCAGCAATCGGAGCAGTTATGCTTATAGGAATTGTGGTCAAGAACGCGATTGTACTTGTCGACTTTATTAACCTTATGCGTGAAAGAGGGCATGAGCTTTATGAGGCCGTAGCCCTTTCTGGCCGTTCGAGGCTCAGACCGGTTATCATGACATCGGCAACAACAATTCTTGGGATGCTTCCCCTTGCCCTCAGCAAAGGTTCAGGTTCTGAACTGTGGAGCCCGATGGGTATTGCAGTTATTGGAGGCCTTATCTTTTCCACCCTCGTCACTCTCATCCTTGTCCCTGTCATTTATTCAATTTTTGCACGACATGGAGAAAGGAATAAGACACTTGCCGTCTATTCAGAAATGAAATTTCTGAACGGCCATGGTGATAAAGCAATATAAAACCAGTTAAGATTTTTATAATGAAAGCAATAATGATAATATTTAATCAGGCACACACCGAAAGGGTGGAATATCTGATGGACAATCTTGGGATAAAAGGATACACTTTGTGGGAGAATGTTCAGGGAAGGGGCACCAGTACCGGTGTCCCCCACCTCGCAACACATGCCTGGCCCGAAATAAATAAAAGCATTCTTATGGTTGTCGATGAGGAAAAGGTCGAAACAATCCTTGATGTCGTTAAAAAAATCGACTCTATAAATGAAGAAGTAGGTATAAGAGCATTTGTCTGGGATATCCTTCAAACCGTCTGAGAGGTATTCAATATTAATGTGAAGGCTGGCATTTATGTCAGCCTTTTTTATTTTCATATTTTTAAAAAAAAGGGGGTGTGTATTAAAAAAGCATATAAAATAAGTTATATGTATGTAAAAACAGGGGGTATGAATAAAAAATACATAAAAAATAAAAAAAATAATCATAAAATAGGGGGGGTGTATTGAAAAAAACATATTTTTGCATCGTAATTATTTATTAACCTAAGAAACCGATCATGAAAAATTTGAAATTCTTTTCTGCCGAAATGGTAATGTTAACGCTTATGCTAATGGGATTCTTACCTGTCAAGACTGTGGCTCAGGAGCAGCAGGAGTCAAATTTCTCCGTGAATGCCGATGTGTACAGCAATTATATCTGGAGGGGATCAAAACTTGGAACAGGTCCGGCATTCCAGCCTTCGGTAAAATTTTCCGGGGGAGGGCTGACAGTGGGAGTATGGGGTTCATTTGATGCAAACGGTTATTCAGAAGCAGATCCATATATTTCATATTCATTCCCCTTCGGGCTAAGTCTGGGACTGACTGATTATTATCTGCCGGGTCTCTCTTTCTTTGAGACATCAAAGGAAACAGGAAGCCATGCCTTCGAGTTCAACGCCGGATTTACAAAAGGACGGATTTCACTTGGAGCAAACTATATTTTTAACGAGGCAGGAGGTATTGCATCGGCAGGTGGTGACAAATATTTCCAGATAGGGTATTCCTTTTCAAATGTAAGCCTGATTGCCGGGGCGGGTGATGGATGGCACACCAGCGACGGTGAATTTAATCTGTGCAATTTAGGGATCGGCGCATCTAAGATCCTTCAGATAACTGAAAAGTTTGCTCTTCCCTTAACGGGCCAGATTATTCTCAATCCTGACAAGGAAGTGTTCTATGTTGTTGCAGGGATTTCTTTCTGATCAAATGAATTCAATTGTAAAAAGCATACAAAGATGAAAATGAAAAAAGTAGAAGTTGTAATCCGGAAATCAAAATTTTCGGAGGTGAAGGACGCGTTAAACCAGGTTGGAGTCGAATTTATAACATTCTGGGATGTACGGGGCGTGGGTAAACAGACCGAAGGGCGTGTTTACAGGGGTATTGTATATGATACAAGTACAATAGAAAGGATATACATAATTTTTTTCTGTCGTGAAAAATACCTTGATCCCGCTGTTAAGGCAATACTCAAATCTGCAAGAACAGGTGAGATCGGGGATGGGAAAATTTTCATTTCCGATATTGATGATGCCTACAGGATCAGGACCGGTGACAGAGGAGATAAAGCGATGTACCTTGAAGGAGAAGAATGATTAATTAAAAAACTATTAAAATGACAAATACATTACTTGTTGCTGATATATGGAGTTCACTTGGAATTGAACTTGAAGAATATGCATTCTCGATAAACACCGTATGGGTGCTGATTTCCTCTGCTCTTGTCTATTTTATGCAGGCTGGTTTTGCTCTTGTCGAAGCTGGTTTTACTCGACAGAAGAATACCTCAAACATACTTTTCAAGAACCTGATGGATTATGTAATAGGTACTGTTGCATTCTGGGCAATCGGTTTTGGAATTATGTTCGGGAGCAAAAACGGATTCTGGGGAGGAATTGATCTCTTTACACAGAATACATACAGGTCTGATATGCCCGATATGGCATTTCTGATCTTCCAGACAGTATTTGCTGCCACTTCTGCAACAATAGTATCGGGAGCCATGGCTGAAAGGACTAAATTCAACGCTTATCTGATGTACAGCGCAGCTATATCACTGCTTATTTATCCGGTTTCAGGTCATTGGGCATGGGGTGGCGGATGGCTCAGCCAGATGAATGTACCTTTCCACGATTTTGCAGGTTCGTCGGTCGTACATATGGTGGGAGGAATGGCGGCCATGATGGGCGCGCTTACACTCGGACCGCGTATCGGGAAATATGATAAAAACGGCAAAGCCAATGCTATTCCGGGGCATAGTATGTCATTGGCTACGCTCGGCGTGTTTATTCTATGGATCGGATGGTTCGGGTTCAATCCCGGATCCCAGCTTGCAGCCGCAGGAACTGTAAATGCAAACGCAATTTCACTGATTTTTGTGACAACAAACATTGCAGCTGCCGGCGGATCGATTGCCACAATGTTTTTTGTCTGGCTGAAAGATGGCAAGCCGACACTCAGCATGACACTCAACGGGGCTCTGGCCGGATTGGTTGCTGTTACCGCAGGATGCGACGTGGTATCTCCTGGAGGTGCCCTGATTATAGGCCTTTTAGCAGGTATACTTGTCGTGATATCAGTTGAACTATTTGACAAGATAATTAAAATTGATGACCCTGTGGGAGCGATCTCCGTTCATGGTATTTGCGGAGCATTCGGAACACTGATGGTCGGATTCTTCTCTACAACTCAGGGATTATTGTACGGGAATGGAGGTGCCCTTCTGAAAAGTCAGCTGACAGGCATAATTACTATTGCCGCCTGGGCTCTCGCAAGTTCTTTTGTATTGTTCAGACTTCTGAAACTCCTGAACGGTCTGAGAGTTGAAAAGAGGATAGAGGAAGAGGGTCTTGATATATACGAACACGGCGAATCAGCCTACAATAATTAGTGAAGGATTCATGTTTAGTGAATATATTAGGGTTAGTATTAAAAAAAAGATCCCCGGTCATCCCGGGGATCTTTGTTTATACTCGGAGCGTAAATTATACTATTCTTCTTCTTCCTCTTCCTGGTAAGCCTTAATAACTGAATCCTGAACTTCTCCCGGAACCTGGGCATACTCCGCAAACTCCATCGAATACATCGCACGACCACCGGTAATTGAACTGAGGGCTGTCGAATATTTATTCATTTCAGCAAGAGGAACCCGTGCCTTGATCACCTCAAAACGCTTCTCGCTGGCCATGCC
>JAAYUS010000103.1 GCA_012517605.1 Bacteroidales bacterium | reverse complement strand
GACACCCTGTACTTCCTGGGAATATTAACCCTTAGACTGCCGTTCGCAAGTGTTTCTGCCTGAAGGCTGTCGTAAGGCAGCTGGCCAAGAAAATCGTTAAGATGGGCTGTGAAATCAGCAACTGATTTTCCTTTTATGTTTTCTACATAAAGAGTCGGAAGGTATTTTTCTTCTGCTCCCTGTCTGATCACAAGGTTGCAGGCAGTTCCTTTCATGACCGAATAATGAGTATCACCTCCTCCGGCAGGAGGCATGTAATTCCATGTCACTGACACTTTCGCCCATATGCCCTTTAACTGGTAAACAAACTCCCCGTTTGAGAAAACGTTAAGTTTCCCGTCCTTCACATCCTTTTGCAGGTATGAAGGGAAACTCTCATATCCCGTAACACCTTTAAACTGATCTAATGTCAGCACTGTTGGCCATCTTTTTGCATTGGCTATTCTGACATCCGACGGTTTCAGGATCTGATCGGGGAAACACTCCCACTGAACCAGGTCAACAAGATGGGTTGTGACATCTACTATGCCCTCTCCCTGCTGATCAACGTCAAAGAACCATGCCGGACGCTGAAGGGGAACACCCGACACAAGCTTCGAGAAATGATGAACGCTTACTTTTGTCACAGCCGGATCCTTTTCTGAGCCTGCTTCCAGCTTTCCAAACACTGATTCTTCCTGTGAAAGGAGCTTTTGCAGGATCGTGGTTATTTCATAACGTTCTGTCATGATATCATAAAGCAACACTCCATTTTCTCCAGCTTTGTTAAAGGCTGCTTCGAGTACCGTAAAGTCTTCGGGAGTGATTATCATTGGCTTGTCGGCCAGAACATTTAGCCCTGCTTCAACAGACCCGGTAATGTATTCGGCTTTCTTCCTGTTGTTCCCTGAGAGAACCACAACATTTCCAGGTTTTTCAGAGAGCATTTTTTCAAAAAAATCATCGCCTTTATAAACAATTTCGTTCCACGAAGTAGGGTCAGTCGCCCTTTTATTGTACGAATCAATCCGGGCGAGATGCTGCTGAAGATCCGGGCCATCAGGAGCATAAACATTTACATCGGGGGATACCTGGGGATACATTGTTTTCTGCACAAGTGCAGCATGAAAATGGCCGGGATCAACTGTCATCAGCCTGACCTTATAGTTTTTTTCCATTGTCTCTGGTGTTTTTCCGGAAGCAGCCTTCTTTTCTCCGCCGGTTCCGCATGATGCCATGATCATTACGGAGATTAATAATATTACCAGTCTTTTCATTTGTTCATAATTGATTAAGTTCCTTTACCGTTTCAATAAAAGCAAAAATATTCTCATCTTTTACATCAGGTGGCATACCTCCGCCTACTGACCATACTATGTGGCTTTTATCATCAGTTTCGTGGAATGCCTTCCTCACCGCCGATGCAACATCTGACGGCTTTCCGAAAGCCATTACATCACGGGGAGGAACATTCCCAACAAGAATTACATCTTTTCCGGCGAGGTCCCTGATGACTCCCATTGTATGATTATTTGAGAAATTGAACATATTGACATTCATGTCATTAAGATGTTTTGCCGTGATAAGCCCGTCAGCATCATTGTGAAGGAACCTGATATCAGCATCAAAAACAGAGAAAATTTCCTTCATGTAAGGTACTACAAATTCACCGAATTCCTGCTCCCCCACAAAACCGATCAGATCATCGAGTATCAGAATTCCTTCTATTGATGGGAAACACTCTTTCTGCCACGAGATCCAGTCGCTGATGAAGGTGGTTATTTTCCTTATCAGGCGGTGTGAACCATCGGGATCAAGTGCAAGGGCAAGCATGAATTCCGTAGTTCCCATCAGGAAACTGGCAATGTTCAGAGGCCCCCTCGAAACTGCAAATCTTATTTCATGACCGGCATTTCTTATCGAATCGTGTGCATGTCTGAGTCTGTTTACCACAAAGGGAAGCATTCCGTCAGTCCTGACGTCGGGTTGCTGAAGTCGGTCACCATCAGAAATATCCTCAAGAACCCTTGAAGCATGGGGCAGACTAGCCTTACTGAATACCATTTTTGATCCGAATGCTGAAGGTTCGGTGCACATCCCGTATTCTGACCAGAAACCGGGCATAAACCAGACATCGGGGAAAGCGGAAACTGCTTTAAGATTTGCCCTGAGCCACAGGTCATCAGATGAATAATAATCAAGTGTTGATATCCCGTACCATCCCGGGAGCCAGGGACTGTCGATGATAAATCCCACAGGATGACAGGCAGTTTTCTTTCCTGCTGCCATTCCTTTCAGATCGTTCCAGTGAGAATTACGCATTTAGCGACGAAACCACATTATATCCTTGCAATAAAATTCCAAATAAACCATTACAGCGGCAGATTTTTTATTTCTTGAATGTCTCCATTCTGTATGAGTCAATCGGGTCGCATGTACAAATAAGGTTCCTGTCACCATATCCGTCATCTATCCTGCCCACTGAAGGCCAGAATTTATTTTCTTCCACCCATTTAAGCGGAAAACCGGCCTTCCTGCGGTCATAATCGTGCTTCCATTCTTCAGCTGTTAATGCTTTCACAGTATGTGGAGCATTGTGAAGAACATTGTCTTCCCTGTCGGCCTTTCCTTCTTTTATTTCCTGGATCTCACGCCAGATCGATTTTAATGCCTCAATGAATTTATCGAGTTCCTGAAGTGATTCTGATTCAGTCGGCTCCACCATAAGGGTACCATGTACCGGGAATGAAAGTGTGGGAGCATGGAATCCATAATCCATGAGCCGTTTTGCAATGTCTGATTCGGTTATTCCCGATTCTGTCTTGAAGTTCCTGCAGTCGAGGATAAGTTCATGACCTACGTATCCGGTGGTTCCCGTATAGAGTGTTTTATACCATTCCTTAAGTGAAGCCGATATATAATTTGCATTAAGGATTGCATATTTTGTTGCAGCTGTCAGTCCTTCGGCCCCCATCATAAGCACATATGCATGTGAGATAGTCAATATATGAGCGCTTCCGAACGGAGCCGATGCCACTGCTGTGGTTCCATGGCTACCGCCTGTTTTTACTGCAGGATGCGATGGAAGGAACTCAGCCAGCTTTTCATTTACAAGTATTGGGCCCATTCCGGGACCGCCGCCTCCATGAGGAATGGCGAATGTCTTGTGCAGGTTAAGATGGCATACATCGGCACCAATCCTGCCCGGACTTGTAAGCCCGACCTGTGCGTTCATATTGGCGCCATCCATATATACAAGGCCTCCGTTCGAATGAATGATATTGGCCATTGTTGTCACTGCAGCTTCAAAAACGCCATGTGTCGAGGGATAAGTTATCATGAAACAGGCAAGTTTGTCCCTGTTTTCCTGCGCTTTTTTCTGAAGGTCATCAACATTTATGTTGCCCTTTTCGTCGCATTCAACAACAACAACCTGCATCCCGGCCATAACTGCACTTGCAGGGTTGGTGCCATGGGCCGATGACGGAATAAGAGCCACATTCCTGTGCCCTTCTCCCCTGCTTAGGTGATATTCCCGTATCATAAGAAGCCCTGTATACTCACCTGCTGCTCCGGAATTTGGCTGGAACGACACTGCCGGGAAACCTGTAATCTCCTTCAAAGCTTCTCCAAGCTCATCCATAACCTGGTAATATCCTTCAGCCTGGTCTTTCGGAACAAAGGGATGAATGTATCCGAATTCCGGCCAGCTCATAGCGAACATTGAAGCAGCAGGATTAAGTTTCATCGTACATGAACCCAGCGAGATCATGCTGTGTGTAAGAGAAAAATCCTTTCTCTCAAGCATTTTTATATATCTCATCATTTCAGTCTCGCTGTGGTACCTGTTGAATACCTGCGCCTTAAGAAAAGATGATGTCCTTACTGATTTGCCTTCAAGGCAGTTGCATTCGGCATAGGAAGCCACTACCGGGGCTTTTTTACCTGCAGCCCGGGCAAAAACCCCAATTATGGCATTTATCTCATCAAAGGAAATTATTTCATCAGTGCTTAAACTTACGCTATCTTCATCGGGATAAAAGAAATTGATTTCTGAAGCCAGTGCCAGTTTCCTGATATCCTCCTGACGGATCCCTTCATGGGGAATGACTTTCAAGGTATCAAAATATGATGAATTGGGAAGAATATATCCAAGTTCCTTCAAATGACAGGCAATTGTGCAGGCCGATTTGTGGATATGTGTTGCTATTCTTTTAAGTCCTTCAGGCCCATGGTACTGGGCATACATTCCCGACATTGTTGCAAGCAGCGCCTGTGCCGTACAAATATTGGAAGTTGCCCTTTCGCGCTTAATATGCTGTTCCCTTGTCTGGAGGGCCATCCTCAGGGCATGGTTCCCGTTCACATCGACGGATACTCCAATGATGCGGCCGGGCATGCTTCTTTTCAGTTCATCCCTTGTGGCAAAGAATCCGGCATGAGGGCCTCCGAAACTCATGGGAAGGCCAAACCTCTGATTCGATCCCACAACTATATCGGCACCCCATTCTCCCGGAGGTGTCAGTATTGCAAGGCTCATAAGATCGGCAGCCACGCCAACAAGAAGACCTGATGAATGTGCCCTTTGGGTGAAATCCCTGTAATCCCTAATCTGACCGGAAGCAGCAGGGTATTGGACAAATGCTCCGAAAAAGGATTCATCAAATACAATTTCGTCATATCTGCCCTTAACAAGCTCAATACCCAGAGGTGCCGACCTTGTCTCAATAACATCAAGGGTCTGGAGGAACACATCGTCATCAACAAAGAATTTTCTGGCCCCTGCCTTCACGGCTGCACGCGACCGTGCATTGAACATCATTATCATTGCTTCGGCAGCAGCTGTCGACTCATCCAGAAGCGACGCATTGGCTATCTGCATGCCTGTAAGGTCAATTATCATTGTCTGGAAATTAAGAAGAGCTTCGAGCCTGCCCTGCGAAATTTCAGCCTGGTATGGTGTATAGGAAGTGTACCACGAAGGATTTTCAAGAACATTGCGAACCACAACGGGGAGTGTGGCAACACCATAATAACCCTGACCTATGAATGACCTGTACATCTTGTTCCTGGCGCCCAGTTTCTTAATATGATTCAGGTATTCATATTCACTCAAGGCAGCTGGCAGATTCAGCGGCTTATCAAGACGGATCGAAGCCGGTATTGTTTTCTCGATCAGCTCATCGAGGGATTTTAGTCCGATTGTTTCAAGCATTGCGGGGACTTCACTTTCCCTCGGGCCTATATGCCTGCTGGCAAAGATATCTGATGACATATATTTGATTTTTAATTAAATACAAAAAAAGAAAGAATTAATTTGAAGCCATGAAAATAGCAAAATGTAACTATTTAAAAAAGCCGATATGTCAGATGTGAATAAAATAAGGATTGGAGGACATTTCCGTACCAACATCCGTTGATTCTCCGTGTCCCGGAAATACGATGGTTTCGGGAGGCAGCGTAAACAATCTGCTCTTTATGCTGTTGATAATTGTTTCATAATTTCCTCCGGGAAGGTCAGTACGGCCGATGCTCCCGGCAAAAAGCGCATCACCTGTAAAGACAACATTTTCCTTTTCAATATAAAAAGCCAAAGACCCCGGAGCATGTCCGGGAACATGAAGCGCTTTAATTTCAGTGGTACCAAATGAAAATGTCATGTTATCATCAATAAAACCCGAAGGATCAGGAGGTGTTTCCATTCTGAGCCCGAACATCAGGGCATGATTCACTGACTGGTTCCTGTTGAACATGTCATCCCTGTGGCACATTGCTCCCAGACCGTACTTTCCCTTCATGAAAATGTCTCCGAAAATATGATCAAGATGGCAATGTGTATTCAGCAACAGTACTGGCTTCAGGTTCTTTTCATGCAGGAAATCTGTAAACTCCCGGAATTCATCCATATCGTAGCAGCCACAGTCAATTACCGCACATTCGCCCGAGCTATCGGCAACAATCCATGTGTTTACATCAATCGGATTGAAGGCCAGTTTGTATATTTCCATAATTTAAGATTCAGTTAACTGTGCCTTTTAACATTGGCACAAAAGCAAAACTTCCATGTGAAGAATATTCGTAGCTGTCGTCACCTGTCCTGACAACCAGGGTCATAACCTGGGAGTTATTGCTGCCAAGCGGGACAACCAGCCTGCCGCCGATTTTCAGCTGAGGTGGCAGTTTAGCAGGAACCTCAGCAGTTGCTGCTGTAATGATTATTCCATCAAAGGGTCCGTACTGAGGTTTTCCCTCGTACCCGTCTCCAAAAAAGAAATCAGCATCATAGCCGAGCATATGAAGTATCCGCTGAGCTTTCAGATAAAGTTCCCTGTGCCGCTCAATAGTATAGACTTTTGCACCCATCTCGGCCAGAACAGCTGCCTGGTATCCCGATCCGGTGCCAATCTCAAGTATCTTATCGCGTTTCTTTACTTTCAGCAGCGAGGTCTGAACAGCAACAGTGTATGGCTGTGAAATAGTCTGACCCGATGAAATGGGGAATGCTTTATCTGTATAGGCATGGTCGAGGAATGCATGATCCATGAAATCGTGACGCGGCACTGCATTTATTGCTCTCAGCACCTCTTCATCGGTAATGCCTTTACGACGCAGTTCCTCAACAAGCTTTTTCCTTTTTCCTTTTGCCAGAAAAGTATCGGACATAAAAATTACAATCGGGTTTTAATGCAACAAAAGTAAAAAAAAAGTGATTCAGGAGACGGAAAAAAGCTGATGGAGCACGACATCAGAGAGAGAACTTTCCAAGTTCCTTATACAGTGGTCCCGATTGCATCAGAATGCTTTCATAAAGTATCACTTCAGCAGCTGAAATTATTTGAAATTCTGTATCCCTGTAAGTTTCAAGCACTCTTTTCAGCCTGTCATTATCCTTTAAAGTTCTTATCCGTCCTATTGTCAGATGGGGCCTGAAGCTTCTATCTTCGATCAAGTAGCCACCTGATTTGAGGCCTTCATTGATTCTGGTGACAAGTTTTGCAATATCCTGCTCCGGATGAATTCCCACCCAGATCACTCTTGGATCGTTATAATTTTTAAACACCCCGGTACCTGCAAGTGAAAATTCAAATCGTCCGGAGTCTGTACATGCTTTTTCAAGAATCCGGGTAAGAGGCTTGATTTTCTTTTCCTCAGTATCACCAAGAAATGCAAGTGTAATGTGGATATTGCCGGAATCAACCCATTTTATGCTTTCATCGCCAAGCAATGCCTTAACAGAAGATATCATCCTCAGAAGATCACCTCCCGGTACAATCTTTATTGCAATGAAAAGTCTTTTCATCTTAATATTCTGAAGTCTTTTAGTTCATTCAAAGAGTTCCTGATTCTATTGCCTGCACAATTATTTCCATTACTGCATCATCGCCGTAAGGATCATATTCTTCCTTCAGGTTTGTTCCGAAAATCCTGGCAATACCCTGCCAGAATGCTGCGGAAAGACTTCCCCTGTAATACCTTATCAACTCATATGATGTATTTTGAGTCTCCCTGTCAATAAGTTTTATAAGAAGCCTTCCCTGTGTTATTGTCATATCTCTTATATCATCCTCATATTCACCAAATAAATTCTTTTCTGTCTGTCTTATATATTTTTTCCTGTCCTTATCATCAGGAATGTTTACAAGTTCCTCGTTTATTGATTCCAGCTTCGACCTGACAACGAGGGCATAGGGATAAACTTTTTTAAGATTCGTGACAAGCCGCTGGTATCTGGCATATGGGAATTTCTTTCCGGTCGAGGGCTTGCCGATAATTACTACCTCCTTTATATCTATTTCAGGAAGACTGACACCGTTCCTCTCAACTGAATGAAGCATATAGAAATTTTCAGGAAGAGTATCGTTAACGATCACAGCCGAATCAGTCTGTCCGGCGACAAATTGTGAAATCCCGAAAAGAATCACTATTGCCAAAACCTGCTTCAATTTCCTTTTGTTTTGTGCAAAGGTATCAAATTACGGGCCATATTAATTTATGCCTTTATCATTTGGAATGACATCCTCAAAAAGCTATTTTTGGGAAAAGCTTTTTTATGGCATTGAAGGTCGAAGATCTTGAGGATCAGTCCAGGTACAGGCAGCTGCTTAAAATTGATTATGCCGATCTTGTACCATTCGTACTCGAATATCTCAGGAAAAGATCATGGCTAATTCTTTCATTCTGGGCATTATGCATCTTTTTCCTGGGGAATGCCGTACTTGTAAGGGTAAATATTGAAGGACATTACCAGTTCAGATATATTTTCAAACACACACTTCTGGGACTCATTGTATTTCCCATATTACTGATACCTGTGCATGAACTTCTTCATATAATTCCATACTATCTTACAGGCGCAAGGAACATACGGATCGGGATGGATCTTAAGCAATACATGTTTTACGTTACAGCTCACCGTTATGTGGCTAATGAAAAACAGTTCAGGCTTGTGGCGCTGTTCCCGTTCATGATAGTCAGTGCAGGCCTTTTGTTTCTTGTATTTTATCTTCCGGGATTATGGAAATGGAGCCTCTCCCTGGTGCTTTTTGTCCATGCCACTATGTGTGCCGGTGATTTTGCGCTTTTGAATTTCTATGCTGTCCACCCCGGCAAAAAGATATATACCTGGGATGATGCTGATGAGAAGACTGCATATTTCTATGAGGAATTCTGAGGAAGACGAGGGGGAGATTGAGCGATGGGGCGATGGGGCGATAGCTATTAAGATCCCCTCCCGGGATGGGTTGGGGTGGGTTTATCAGATTAGAAAATTGAAATCATGAATTAAAATTATCTGAAACCCGTTGGTTTGAAAGACTATGTTTTTTTGATAATATTAAACACTATAAATAACTTATAATATGAAAAATATGAGAAAAATTCTTGTTACCTCGTTCTTAATTGCGGCTGTCAGCTTTGCCGGATCCGGACAAAGAAAAACAGTCAACCTTCCTGATCTGCCCGGATATGTTACACTTAAATGCGACTTCCATTTGCATACTGTATTTTCAGACGGGAATGTATGGCCTGTATACAGGGTTGGGGAAGCATACCGCGACGGTCTTGATGCAATTGCAATTACAGATCATATAGAATATACCCCCAAGAAAGATATGATACCGATAAACCACAACGCCGGCTGGGGAATAGCACAGGGTACGGCCAAAGAATATAATATTATACTCGTACATGGAGCGGAGCTTACCCGGAAAATGCCTCCCGGACATGTAAATGCTCTTTTTATCCAGGATGCTTCACTTCTTGATACAGATTCAATTATGGATGCGTATGAAGCTGCAATAAAACAGGGTGCCTTCCTACAATGGAACCATCCCGGATGGAGATCACAGGAACCCGACGGCATTCCAAAGCTCTACCCCATCCACAAAACACTCATTGAAAAAGGATGGCTTCATGGAATAGAGTTTTTTAACGACAGCGAATATTATCCTCTTGTGATGACATTCTGTAAACAATATAACCTTGCAGTAATGGCAAACAGCGATAATCATGGAATCATAAGCGAGACCTACCCTAAGCCTGAATATACAAACAGGCCTATGACGCTCGTTTTTGCCAAAGCCCGGACAAGCGAGGCTCTTAAGGAAGCAATGTTTGCAGGCAGGACACTTGCATATTTCAGGGATATGCTGGCAGGCAGGGAGGAATATGCGAAACCTTTCTTTTACCAGTGTATCTCAGTGGGGAAACCATATTATGAAAATGACAAAACGATATTTTTTGAGGTCACAAACAAATCGGATGTACCTTTTTATCTTGTTAACGGTGTAAAAGATGCTCCGCAGGAAATTACTCTTATTGCCAACGGCACAACAAGGGTTGCCGTCAGCAAAAAGGTTACAGCTCCGCTTACCTATGATGTCAAAAATGTCATTACCGGTGAAAACGAAGTGCTTAAGATCGAACTTAAATACAAATAAACGTCTGAATCAAAAAGCAAGTTGAAATTAACCGCAAAGGCAGCAAAGATTATGCAAAGGACGCAAAGCTGGACTTAATAAGTATATAACTTTGAGCCCTTTGCGCAAGACTTTGCGATCTTTGCGGTTAATAAAACTTCACCTATAATCCTGCCCCTCACTAAAACCTTTCCTTTGCCAGTTTTACAACATCATCATCTTTTACTACAGGTCTCATCCTGAAGGAATACTCATATTTTTTATCCAGCAGCCTGTATTGAGGATGTATTGGAGCTCCCCAGGAATTATCCCCGCCGACCCCCATCTGTCCGAGATCGACATTCAGGTTTACAAGATCCCTTGGCTTGACATTTATGGTATGCGTGTTTGCTGTCTTTGCATCCTTCCTGTACTGTGACAGTTTCCCCGGCGATTCAAAATCATCATGAACATTTTTAAGGGCAGCAAAGCATAGCAGCGGATTTCCGGTAACGAGTAATCCCGTTCCGTTTTCATCTGTTAACGAAAGCCATCTCGTATCGGTTTTGTACCCGTTTTCCTGAGGTCTGATATAAGGTACATACTGATCATCAACAGTACTTTCATACAGGCCCACATCGGCAGCAGTTTTCCTGTCTGAATAATTCTCAAACGGACCGCGGCCGAACCACTTCAGATTCATGAATTCCTCCGGAAGCTGCATTTGCATGCCCATCCTGGGTATTTCAGGAATAGCATCTGATACTTTTGAGAACTGATTCTTAACAATAACATCTCCGGTGCTGTAAATCGTATAGGTGGAGACATAACCTGCAATTTTCTCACCATTGTTCCCCGGTATCTCATATTCGAAGGTCAGTACCACCTTGCCCATGGCAGGCTGTCCCAGGGAAGCTTTCTTTATTATTGATTTCTCCCCGGCTTTCTTCCAGACTCCAAGTTTCTGATCCATATCATATCCGTAGTCATTATCTGTGGGAGGTCTCCAGAAATCAGGTTCAGGACCTTTTTTAATTAACGCCCTCCCCTTGTATGTAAATGATTCCATCCTCGCCTTTTCAAGATCAAAAACAATCTCCATATCAGTACTGCTGACCTTATATTTATTCCCTTCTGTCGTAGTCTGGATGAAAGCAAGTGGGTCGATCTTTGCAGCCAACGGTTTGCCCTCAAAAGGAAGCTTGAACTGTGCGGTGGCATAGACATGATCCTCGGGAACGTAGTTCCATTCATCGCTTCGTGATGCCCTCATATTAAGGAAATATTCAGTTCCTGGAACGGTCTCAATTCCTGTTACAGGAATTGTCACCAGGGTATCGCGGCCTGGTTTCAGGCCTTTAAAAGTCAGTTTCCCGGACTTCACCGCAACGCCGTCGGCAACCACATCCCAGTCAAAGATAAATTCGGAAAGATCTGTGAAAAAGTATTTATTTCTGATCCTTACAAGACCGTCAGCAAGCCTTACAGGCTCGAAACCTATATACTGGTAAACCTTTTTCACTTCATTCAGTCCTGGTTTTCCGGTCCTGTCGGGCCAGGTAAGTCCGTTTATGCAGAAATTACCATCGCTTTTTATGCCTTCTGGTCCGAAGTCGCCTCCGTAAGCCCAGTATTTCTCTCCTTCAGGATCAGTAGTAAGAATCCCCTGGTCTACCCAATCCCATATGAACCCACCCTGAAGCTTCGGATATTTCTCAATGACATCCCAGTAATCCTGGAGGTTCCCTGTTGAGTTGCCCATCGAATGGGCATATTCACACATAATTAGAGGCCTGTCGCTTTTTGGATCTTTGGCATATTCTTCAAGATTCTCTATCCTTGCATACATCGGACATACAATATCAGTATGGCGTTCAGTCGTATTTGTACTTTTTTCGGCACGTTCATACTGAACCGGGCGTGTGTTATCCCTTTCCTTTGCCCACTTGTAGTTGTTCAGAAAGTTATGCCCGTCGCCTGCCTCATTGCCAAGCGACCATATAATTACTGAAGGATGGTTCTTGTCACGTTCCACCATACTCTTCATCCTGTCGAGATGAGCTGCGGCCCATTCAGGTTTATCGGCAATAGTGACATCCTTGTCGTAACCTATGCCGTGTGACTCAATATTTGCCTCATCAATAAGGTAAAGCCCGTATTTGTCGCAAAGTTCATACCACAGCTCCTGCTGAGGATAATGGGACGTCCTCACTGCGTTGATATTATTGCTTTTCATTACCCTGATATCCTTCAGAATTGTGGCTTCATCAATAACATGACCTGTAAGATCATTATGTTCATGAAGATTAGTGCCTTTAAGATATACCGGAACACCGTTAACAAGAAGCTGAGAATTCAATATCTCCACTTTCCTGAAGCCGATCCTGGCGCTGACGCTCTCAAGATAGTCACCTGAGGGGTCCTTCAGGCTTATTACCAGTGAATACAGATTTGGCGTTTCAGAAGTCCATTTCTTTATTTCAGGAAGCGATTTTGTGAATTTCACAATGCCTTCATTGCCAGCCAGTCTGACACTCTGCGATTCGGCATATATCTTCTGGTCATCCTCGTATAATGATACTTCAACAACCGGATCTCCTGTATTTGATTCAGTGCTTTTCAGCGACACATCAAGTTTAAGAAGGCCGTCGGCATAGATATTCTCAAGGTCTCCGACTGCAAAGAAATCGCTGATATATGTCCTGGGTCTTGCATGGAGGAATACGCTTCTCTGTATTCCGCTCAGTCTGAAAAAATCCTGATCCTCAAGATAACTGCCGTCGCACCATCTGTAGACTTCCACAGCCACCGAGTTCTTTCCCTTTTTAAGGTATTTTGTTATATTGAATTCTGCAGGTGTTTTGCTGTCCTGGCTGTATCCGGCCAGTTGCTCATTCACCCATACATAAAATGCGGAGCTTACTGCCCCGAAATGAAGGAATACTTCCTTCTCCTTCCAGTCGTCGGGTATGGTAAATGTCTTCTTGTATGATCCCACCGGATTCCAGTCATGCTTTATGTATGGAGGATTCATTTCAAATGCATAGCCGATATTCACATAGATCGGGATATCATAACCCTTCATCTGCCAGTTCGAGGGCACTTCAATTTCGTCCCAGTCATGTACGTCATAATCATCCTTGAAAAACCAGTATGGACGTTTGTCGGGCGAATCGACATAATTGAATTTCCACATTCCGTCAAGTGAAATATAATTCGGGGAACTATGCCTGTCGGCCTCTAGAGCAGAAGGTTCATCAGGGAAACTGATCATTGTTGCATGAGGCGCTTCCCTGTTCTGATTGAACATTCCGGGATTTTCCCAGTCGCGGGGTTCTTTTTCATTAAAAGCAACACCCTCATATTTGCTGTATCTCTTGCAGGCTGAGAATAACAGAACAAGGGCAAAAAGGCAGAGCAGAGGTCGTTTCATAAGAATTTATTTTTGGTTGTATTTATCTTCTCCGGCGTAATGAAGATTTAGTTTTACTTTGTATTTTCATTTTCTTTTCGATCCTGTATCCGGCAGTTAACTGGAGATAGCTGTTGTATGAATCAAAGTTATATCCTCCGGTCTTATAAGCTGAAATAAGGCTGTGACAATATCTCAGGGTCAGATTCACATGATTCGGGAGGTTTGCCTCAACACCGGCGACAATGCCGGCGTCAATCATCTTGTAAAAATCTGATACGTCGGCTTTGATCTTTGTATCGTAATCATATTGCATGGCCCTGGCAAGAATGCTTATCTGCGGACCAATATGCGCATTGAACTGAGGATGCAGCTGATACCTTACAAGAAGAGGAACATCGATATATGTAAGCAGATCCTTCTTTTCATCCTGGGCATAGAAATTCTCTTTCCAGTGGGAGCCTTTGCCCGATCCTGAAATTTCAACCTGGACTCCAAGTATCCTGTTAAAGAAATAATTGTAATAGCCCCCGGCACTAAAGCCAAAAATCCTCATCACCTCAAAGGCTCCTTCATTTTCAGGTGTATACTGGGTGGCATAGTTAACGCCTGCCTTAAAGCCAAATCCGTATTTTGGCAAAAAGCTCCTGTTGTACATCGTCTGGCCGTCAACTATGGAAAAATGTGCCAGAAGGAATGAAAGAAGTGAAACCGTTAGTGTTTTTTTCATATGATCTCCATTTAATCCATAGCCGTCATAAAAATAACCAAAAATAAAGTTCAGTCAAAATCAGGTGATCCGGACCAGTGAAATAATCTCAACCAACAACTTTTGCAACAATGATATAAAGAAAAACGCTGAACCCCGGAAAATCTTGTTAAAACAATCCTGATATTCTGCCGTCGGCATCAATATCTATTTTTTCGGCAGACGGAACATTAGGCAGCCCCGGCATTCTCATTATCGTGCCTGCAATAGGCACAATGAAGCCTGCTCCGGATGACAGTTCAACCTCACGTATCTTGATTGTGAATCCCTCCGGACGGCCTCTCCGGTTCTGGTCATCTGAAAGTGATTTTTGTGTTTTTGCTATGCAAACCGGAAGGTTTCCGAATCCTAATTTTTCTATTTTGTCGAGCTGGGTTTTTGCCTTTACCGTATATTCCACATGGTCGGCGCCGTACATCTTAGTACATATTGTTTCGATCTTCTTTTCGAGGGGCCATGACAGGTCATAAAGTGGTTTAAAGCAGTTGACACAATCAGATATTTCCTCTAACACCTTTTCAGCCAGTTCGATTGCCCCTTCCCCTCCTTTTGCCCAGGCATCGTTTACTGCAACTTTTACATTCTTACCCCTACAATGTTGTATAAGAAGGTCAATTTCATTCTGCGTATCGGAATCGAATTTGTTTATTGCAATCACCGGTCTGAATCCGAAATATCTCATATTCTCGATATGCTTGTCGAGGTTATCGAATCCCCTGATCAGCGATTCAATATCCTCAGTGCCAAGAGATGAGAGTTTTGCGCCTCCATGGTATTTCAGCGCCCTTATTGTGGCAACAATAACTACTGCATTAGTCTTCAGTCCGCCGGTCTGTGATTTTATGTCGAAGAATTTCTCGGCACCTAGTTCGCTTGCAAAACCCGCTTCCGTCACAACATAATCGCTCAGCGAAAGTCCGGTTTTGGTTGCTATTATAGAGTTTGTGCCCTGAGCGATATTGGCAAACGGACCTCCATGGATTATTGCCGGGGTACCCTCGAGGGTCTGCACAAGATTCGGTTTAATTGCATCTTTGAGGAGGGCGGCCATTGCGCCGTTGGCTTTAAGGTCGCGTGCAAAGACAGGTTTGTCGGAGTAAGTATATCCAATAAAGATGTTGCCCAGTCTTTCCTTCAGGTCCATGAGATCGCGTGACATGCACAGAGTGGCCATCACTTCGGAGGCTGCGGTGATCTCAAATCCCGACTGGCGTGGAACGCCCTCAGTGGTGCCTCCAAGACCTATCACTATGTCCCTGAGCGAACGTTCATTCATATCCATTACCCGTTTCCATTCAATAGTACGTGGATCGATCCCAAGGTTTCCCTCTCCGCTCTTCAGCTGGATGTTGTTGTCTATCAGGGCCGACAGAAGATTATGGGCTTTTTCGACAGCTGAAATGTCGCCTGTGAAATGGAGGTTGATATCTTCCATTGGTATAACCTGCGAATACCCGCCACCTGCGGCGCCGCCTTTTATGCCGAATACCGGTCCGAGAGATGGTTCGCGCAGTACCACTGTTGCCTTTTTCCCCATCCGGTTAAGGGCCTGGGCAAGTCCGATTGATGTTGTTGTCTTGCCTTCACCTGCAGGAGTGGGTGTTATAGCCGTAACAAGGATAAGCTTTGCCTTTTTAGCTTTATCTTCATCTATAAAATGCAGCGGGATCTTTGCCTTGTATCTGCCGTATAATTCAAGTTCCTCATGCGGTATGCCAAGAATTTCCGCAACCTCCGCAATATGTCTGATCTTTGCTTCCTGTGCTATTTCTATATCCTTCTTCATAACGGGATAGGTTTTAATTCAGGGAAAGATAACAAACTTCCGGTTTTATACAAAGAACACAGGTTGACTGTTCATAAATGACTTTTCATTTGCAACGTAATATAATACTGCTTATAATACGTTGATACAATGCTCGCCGTAAGTTCGAAAGTAAGCATCCGGCGTAGTACATCTTTTCTTGTTTGTTTTAGCTGACTATTTTTCACCAAACAATAAAAGATGATAAACGAATTAAAAATTCTGGAGCTGATCAAAAGACAAAAAGAGACAGGACTTACCATAACCGCTTT
>JAAYUS010000102.1 GCA_012517605.1 Bacteroidales bacterium | reverse complement strand
TTTGGTACATTATTGTAAAATTATTCAGTACCAAATTTATAAATCACTTTAGAATGGTCATACCAGGTTGGGAATTAATTCAAGATTACTTTCCCGGATTGATAAGGGCTTCCTTCTTCCTTTCTTGTTCACCATAGTACTCTTTGCCACTCACGGCATTCATCGCAATATCTGTCCAATCTTTATTTTCTCTGTGTAAGTTCTTAATAATATTGCTATTAAATATTTTTTTAATCATTCCGGATGAACTTCTTATATTTAAAAATTTATTTTGAACAATGATAAATATTTATTGATAATTAATAAAATATTATTGATATTTGTATTATTAAAACTTATTTAACTGAGATGAAAGCAAACACAAAAAGTATCCTTGAAATTATGAATGTTGTCAGCTGGATTGTTTTTATCGGGTTGTGCGTCCAGGCCGGAGCAGTGGCAGTTTCCTTTGCCATCAGCCTTTTTGTAAATCCAGAAGCTGCGCAAGACCTGTATCAGAAGCTTGATCTCCAGGATCTCTACAATTTCGGAACCGGCCATTATCTTGTCATTGGATTATTGAAGATATTGCTAACTGTTCTGAAAGCAGTTATTTTTTACCTGGTGATCCGGATTTTTAAGAATCTTAACATCAACAGACCATTCAGCTTTGAAATAGCAATGCTGACAAGGGTAATCAGCTATGTGGCATTTGCAGCCGGACTGATTGCCATGGCAGCAAACGGATATACGGAATGGCTGATAGGGCAGGGGGTCACTATGCAGAAAGACTGGGCGGGCCAGGAATGGCTTTTTCTTGCAGGTATAATATTCGTAGTTGCAATTATCTTTACAAGGGGAGTGGAACTGCAGTCAGAACACGAACTAACAATCTGAGCCATGCCGATAGTTGTAAACCTCGATGTTATGATGGCTAAAAGGAAAATGTCGCTTAATGAGCTTTCCTCAAAAGTCGATCTCACACTATCCAATTTATCGATTCTTAAAACCGGAAAGGCAAAGGCTATACGTTTCAGTACACTTGAAGCCATATGCATAGCCCTCGACTGTCAGCCGGGAGATATCCTGGAATATAGGGTAAAATAAAAATGTCCCTTTGCGGAAAAAGAGTTTTTTCTTTATTCCAAAAGGGACACGGAATGAAAAAGTATGAACAGTGGATGAAGACTTTCGTTAATTCATAATTGCATTGCTTTTACTATCGCTTTCAACATCGACTTTCCTGTTCAGTTTTTTTACATTCTTCCCCTTATTGAACTTGTAAGAGTAGGAAAACTGAATGAAATTACCAAAGTCAATTCCGGTAGTATTCTTCGATGTGTAGGCAGGTGTTTCAGTTTCTATCCTCTGGTAGTCTATAACTTGTGAGAAAGGCAGCAGCCAGAAAATTCCCAGGCTGTGGTTTTTCATCTGCCTTTGCCCGCCAAGGCCATAGAGAGGAAGCGTATACGTTTTTGACTGTGCATTTATGTTCACCCCATTATATGCAAGATACAGGAATACTGTTGTAGTCTTTTTCTTGTCAAGGTTGGCATAAGCATAGCTTGTTATTGCATAAGAGAAATAATTTCTTTCAGGTATTGAGAATGATCCCTCTGAATATCCCGAATAATGGCCTTTAAAGATCCGTGCATTAATATTCACATACCAGAGCATGGCATTGACACCGCCACCAAGTTCATATCCGCTAAGGATATTATATGGCTTGGATATGGTTGTAATGGCGCCGTCAACAGGCGACTTAATAATGCTGTACCTGTTCCCGATCTTGTCTGAAAAAAATTCGTCATAAACATACGGGGAGAAGTAATTGCTTCCGAAATTCCAGGTATAGGTAAGCTGAAGCCGGTCGCGATAATCAGGCCTGAGGTTGGGATTTCCCTGGGTGATCATGTAGTTCTGATTTATCTTCCAGTATGGGTTCATATCATAAATACCCGGACGGTTGATCCTTCTGTTATAAGTGAACTTGATATTATGAGAAGCTGAAAACCTGTACTGGAAATTTGCAGATGGCAGAAAGCAGGAATAATCCGGCCTTGTTACGGAATCGGCATCAATATGACTGTTCTCAACCCTCAGAAGAGCCTGTATTCCTATTTTTTTAAAATTCACTGTTAATCCTCCGTAAAGCGAATTCCGTAATTCAGAGTACCTGAACAGATTCGATTCCTCCTGGTAATCTATATTGAAATCATAATCCATCTTCTGGAAATAAAACTGGTATCCGGTTTCAATCTTTGCATACATGCCCAGAGGGTAGACATAATCGAGTTTCGTTGAGAAATAGTTCCTCTTGTTCAGGTTGTCCTCAATTCTTGAATATGTACTTAAAACCTGATCGCTGAGGTACGGGTGGCGCGAATTTTTAAAACTGCTTAACTGATCCGATGAAAATGTATAATAACTTGCTTCTGCTGTGAATTCTTCAACCGGCTTTGAAAAGGCTTTCTTATAAAAGAGAGAGAATGAGCTCTCATTACTCTTCATTTCATCCTTTGTCTCAGAAGATACGGAATTAAGAGGTGTATTGTCAGTATAAAGAATAGTATTGGTTATTATATCAACCTTCTGCCATATAGGCTTGTAATTTACATTGAAGCTAAGGTTATTCTTATCGTTGATATAATAGTCGAATCCGCTGTTTACAGATGACAGGCCCACCTTAATTTTCCCGGGGCCTGTCATTCTGGTAAGTGAGTCTATCGCCGGAAAACGGCTTTCCTCATTCATAGTCAGCCGGAGGCCCTGCCCGACATTCATTGCTGTGACATAAAAAGTTATTTTACCCACCGCATAGTCGAGACTTCCTGTGACAGCACTGGTAACCTTATTAAAGGGTTTAATGCTGGCCGCAATATTGCCGTTAGCCCCATAACGTGCCTCCTTCTTCAGTATAATATTGATCACACCGTCAATATTACCTTCATATTTCCCGGAAGGATTGCTTATTATTTCAATACTCTGGATGTCAGACGGCAGAAGCCTGGCAAGAAATTCCCTGTCGCGCTGCCGGCCATCAACCTGGATGATGAAATTACTGCTCCCGTTGAGTGTAATGTTATTCTGGAAATCGACATTTACCTGTGGTATTTTCTTAAGCACTTCGTATCCGTTGTTTGAGGTATTGGAAACAACTTCAGGGATGTTGTAAACGGTTCTGTCGACCATTTCCTTTCCCTTCAGGCGTTCAGCCACAACCGTTACCTCATTAAGCGCTGCTGTCGTTTCGGCAAGAAGAATAGTATCAACAGTTATTTCGCCCTGTCCTTCCCTGACCGAAACTGCTTTTCCTGAAGGTCTGTAACCTACGAAGGATACTTTGACAAAATAGCTCCCGGGTTTTACTTTTTCAAGGATGTAACTTCCGTCTGTCAGTGTTATTACACCTGTCGTCATTGCCGAATCGGGAAGCTGGTGCAGTGCCACTGTGGCAAACTGCACCGGGTTTTTGTCCTTTTCATAGCAAACCCTCCCCTTTATTGTCTGCGCCTGGCCTGCAATTGAGGCTGCAAGCAGCAGAAATATGATCAGATTCCTTTTCATGGCTTTTAATTTACTGTCTATCGTTAACTGTCCTGATTTATTTTATTGCTTTTATTTCTGATTTTCCGATTATGTCCATTGGCATTTCCATACTGAATCCGGGGCCGCTTATTCCCAGTTTACCTGAGATATGGGTTTCTGAATTGTCTTCAACCACGAATCCCGTAATTGTATCTACAGTAAGTTTAGATTTACTGGCTCCCTGAAGGTTGTCATAAGTTACTGTCGCAACTCCTGATTTTATAGGCAAGGCATTTTCAGGAGCCTTTATATTCGATTCGACTGTTATAAAGGCCTTTCCTTCGCTTATCTTATCGAGGCGGAAGTTAGTTTTTATGTCAAGTAGCATTCCCCCCGAGTTTACCTGTTGTGTAATCAGCCAGGTATCTCCCACGGAAACCTCTTTTCCCGGCAGTGTCCAGGTAAAAGGCCCGAGCATATTCCTGATATTGGCTTCACTTACGGTTGAAGCAACCTGTTGTTTCACAGGACCTGCTGTGGGTCCGGTAAGTGTTATGGCACTTGTATCCTTAAGGATAATGTCGGAAAGCATTTTGGCATTTAATACTTCCAATGGCTTTCCGCTGTAATCCATCTTTAGATATATGGCATTCTTGCTTAAACGGTTCATAATGCATGACATTATTTCTGACATTTCAGATGATGCAATGTTTCCTTCGGAAGCGGACGTGAAACTGACAATCTTTCCCATTGTGTTTGTCTTTGTGGAAAGTGTGTCAAAACGGGTTTCCAAGATGAGAAAGTCCTGTGTGGCATCAATCATTTTCAACGACACAGTATAACCAACATTCGATTCTACAGTTTGTTGATTGCCGTTAACAGTCTGTGTAATTGTCTGTTCAGAGGAGGATTTCATGCGGTAAACCTTGTTCTTTTCCGGATTCAGTTTTAGCAGAGCACTGTTTTGTGCCATCAGTGGTAATCCTATGATAGCCGCGAATACCGAAAGGCAGATGTTTTTCATAGTTTTGATTTTAAATTCATTGCAAAATTACTCCAGGGTTCAGGAATTGAAAACAAGATTCGGTGAATGACAGAATGTCACCGGTAAAGGGCAAAAAAATATTGTTCAGCAAGGGGGGGGGTATGAATAAAGAAGTACAACAGCATATTACGATCGTAACATGCTGAAGCTTAATTTTTGAATTGTTAATTAATTAACAATTAAGCATTCACATAACATGTCATTGGCTTTCCGCCTTGTTTTTCAGTTCAGCAAGGTTCTTTTTCATTCCTTCAGCAAGCGAATTCTTCATCATAGATGATCCGAAACCACTGACAACCGGGATCATGTTTTTGTTTTCGGGTCTCTGGTTTCTGGTCTTAAAATTGGGTTTTTTACGTCAAAGAAAAATTAAGAACAAGTGTTCATTTTTTATAACAGCAAAGCTCAAGAAGCATGTCGGGAATGACACCAGGGTTTAATATCCGTAAACCATTGATTAAGTTGAATAAAGCTTTGCAGTCTTTATGGGCGCAATATTCCTATAATTAATATTATGTAAAATAGAATATTT
>JAAYUS010000101.1 GCA_012517605.1 Bacteroidales bacterium | reverse complement strand
TTGAATTTACCGGGCTTCCAGACATATTTGCACATATATCTGTTCCTGAATCTCCCTGACAATTCGAATAATGAGTCTTCTCCTCCCGCAACCCTTTGAAATCCCGGGTACTGACAGGCATCCATCTGCCTTATCTTTTCAAAACCGGGTTTGTCAATGAGAAGAAAACATGAGCATGTCGGACATATTGTTGCGCAAGCACCGCATGAGACGCAACGGGAAGAATATTTCTTCCAGATCTCATCACCGGCTTTTTCCAGAAGAATGCCGGTAGTTTTATAGTCGGGAAGACCCTTAAGGGCTTCAGATAGTTTGCTTACAGCCGTTCTGTGAGCTTCATCAATTACATTAAGCATATTACCGTCTGTCATCTCCCTCGTGACGGAAAAATGATTGGCAAAACCATTCCCTTTTTCCGTTGTCACCCTCAGCAAAATCATGTTTTCAATTTTGATGACAGAGAGATCGGCATTTTCAGACCATGGATTTATGCCGTATGATGTGCAATGGCAATGTTCCTGCCTTTCGAAGCAGTCAAATGATATGATAACTGTGTTTTCACGATGCTCATGATAATAAATGTCGATATAATCCTTGTCAAGGTATATCTCATCAAGAAGCTTCAATCCTTCAACATCACAACCGGGAACACCCATAATTACACGCTGCCTGTTACGAACTTGTCCGGATGTGATATTTTCCCTTACCGGAAGAAAGAAAGACTTCAGAGGTGTTGCCGGTTTAGCCTTGTTGTAAGCTATTCGGCTGATATTCGATGAGCTTAGTTCTTCATAATCTATCCCAAATTCGTTTTCCACCGCTGCGAAAATGGTAAAGGACAACAGCATCTGCTCAAGTGCTTTGTCCCATTCTTCCTTGTTTATGCTTAAATAATGCATTTATGTGAGAAGATTCACATATAAAAATATAATCAATGAAAGAATAAATCAATGAAAACTTGAGAAAATTTACATATAAAATTTTTGCAAAAACTCTAAAAAACATTAAATCAATATGATATAAAATATTTTTTCAATAACAAAAAAATGCTTAAATTGCAAAACGATTGAAAATAAAAATATTTGATGTGAAACAAATCACAAAATACGTTATAAAAAACAGTCTGAAAAGAATATTTCTTTACAGGGCATGTCTGGTCAGACTGAAGCTGATGGGAGTAAAAAAAGTCTTTTCATATACTCTTGCAAACGAAACGGGTGTGACAGCCGACCAGGTAAGAAAAGATTTTTCAGAGTTTGGAATAAAGGGAAATAAGAGAGGCGGTTATGAAGTGGAGGAACTTCTTGAAAAAATGGAAAATATCTTTCACCGGAACAAGGACCATAACCTGGTCCTTATCGGTATGGGAAATATGGGTCTTGCATTGTCGAAATACAGCCGGTTTGTACAGCGGAACATGAATATTGTGGCAACATTTGACATAGATCCTTTCAAGCAGAAAATCAGGTCAGATATCCCTGTCTATTCAATGGGCAGGCTTAAGGAAATAATCGACAGATTCAGGGTAAAGGTGGCAATTCTGGCTGTTCCCGAGATTTCTGCACAGGAGGTGGCTGATGAACTTATACGTTTCGGGATAAAGGGTATAGTGAATTTTGCTCCTGTGCTTCTTAAAGTCCCGGCAGATGTCGTAGTAAATAATGTCAACCTGTGTGATGAGCTTGAAAGCGTGATCTATTACGTTCATAAAATGATGAAGGTCGACGGTCTTAAAAACATTGAGATATTATACAGGGATATGAAATACTGATCAGGGGACTGGTACAGGGGGTCGGATTCCGCCCTTTTATCTGCAGACTTGCTGCAAAATATGGTCTTTCCGGAGAGGTCGATAACCGGACCGACGGAGTTTCTGTGATTGTACAGGGGGATCCGTCTGATATTGACAGATTCAGCAATGACATACTAACATATGCCCCACCTGCCTCAAGAATAAAATCAATCGATGTCTTTCCTTCAATTGTCGGTGAATATGACAGGTTTACAGTAACTGAAAGCCGGGTTGTCAACGATCAGATAACCGAAATAAGCCCGGATATTGCAGTATGCGACCAATGCCTCGAAGACATGTCATCAGATCCCGCAAGGATCGATTACCCTTTCATAAACTGTACAAACTGCGGTCCGAGATTTACAATAATAAATGGATTGCCATACGACAGGCCCGTTACAACTATGAGCGGATTCAGGATGTGCCCGAAATGTAGTGCGGAATACAATGATATCAACGACCGCCGCTTTCATGCACAACCCATCGCATGCAATTCGTGCGGACCATCATGCGAGTTTACTGATGGCAAGGTCATCATAAAAGAGCTCCGCGAAATACTTGATAAAACCTCCTCGATAATCGACGGGGGTGGTTCACTTGCCCTTAAAGGCGTTGGAGGATATCATCTTGCCTGCGATGCCCTTAACAATGATGCAGTTGCCAGGCTCAGGCAAGGTAAAAACCGCGATATGAAGCCATTTGCCGTTATGTTCAGAGACCTTGCTGCACTGAAGGAATATTGTCATACTGACAGCAGCGAAGAAAAGGAGCTCCTTTCGTGGATCAGGCCCGTTGTTTTACTCATAAGCAAGAGATCACTGGCTCCGCAGGTAAGTAATGGCCTCGTAACAACCGGCGCTTTGCTTCCCTTCATGCCTTTTCATTACCTGCTTTTCAGGCATCTTAAAACTCCGGTCATAGTTCTGACAAGCGGAAATATTTCAGAAGAACCTGTTATTAAGGATGACAGCGAGGCGAGGGACAAACTTCTGAAATCGGCAGATGCTCTTGTCAGCTATAACAGGGATATAAGCAACAGGGCCGATGATTCTGTAGTCATGGTGACAAAGCCCGGGATCATTATTATACGCCGGTCAAGAGGTTATGTTCCGCGGCCAGTCGACCTTGCCTTTGATGCTGAAGGTATTCTGGCCCTTGGCGCTGAGCAGAAAAACACGTTTTCAATTGGAAGGAAGAATCAGGCAATCATGGGTCAGTATACCGGAGATCTCAAAAATGCCGGTGTCTGCGATTTCTACAGGGAGTCAATCGAAAACTTCTCTTCCCTGTTCAGGTTCACTCCCCGTTACATTGCACACGATCTTCACCCCGATTACTATTCGACTTTATATGCATCATTTCTCAGGGAAAAATACGGCATTCCTTCTGTTGCAGTCCAGCATCATCATGCACATATAGCATCATGCCTTGCAGAACGTTGCCTCGATGAAAAAGTGATAGGCGTAAGTCTCGACGGCACGGGCTATGGTACTGATGGCAATATGTGGGGAGGAGAATTCATGATCGCTGATACCGGCAGTTTTGAACGATATTGCCATTTCGATTATGTGCCTATGCCCGGAGGAGACAGGGTAGTTGATGAACCATGGCGAATGGCGTTTTCATATCTTTATAAATATTTTGGCGATTCATTCGATTATTACTCACTCGAAGTTTTCAGGAGAACTGAAAAGCATAAGCTTGATCTGGTAAGCGAAATGCTTGGTAAGAATATCAATGCACCTCTCTCATCGGGCGCCGGAAGACTCTTTGATGCAGTATCGGCACTAACCGGATTATGCCATGAGGCATCATTTGATTCAGAAGCGCCAATGAGACTTGAATCAGCAATTAACCACAATTCTGATGTCTGCTATCCGTTCAGGATAGCTGACACTGTAGTTTTTGCAGATATGTTCCTCGCTATTCTCGATGACCTGAAAAAGGTTGATGTCTCTGAAATATCGGCCAGATTTCATAATACAATAGCACAGGTAATTGTGGAAGTGGCGGAAAGGATACGAAGCTCCCGGGGCATCGGAAAAGTGGTTCTCTCGGGAGGAGTATTTCAGAACAGGTATATT
>JAAYUS010000100.1 GCA_012517605.1 Bacteroidales bacterium | reverse complement strand
GCAATCCATTCATTCTCCAGTTTGGAATCATCAACATTTTGTATCACATGACAGAAATGAATCAGGGAATATTTCCAGAGTTGTACAAGATTATTCCAATCCTCATTCTGGTAATTCTGAATGGCAATCCACCGGTCATTATTACCAAATGTTGCATAATTCGGGAAAGTCAGGGGACTTTGCTGATACTGGAGGTGAACAATCCGATGAATGTTATTTGATGTCGAATCAACAAGATGACCAAGTATCTGTTTAACAGTCCTGTTCTGGCTGTTCCGGCGCTGCGTAATTGTCTCTTCCGGCAGAGAAATAAGCCTTTCTTCCCAGTCCCTTACTAAGGTCTGGATTTCATTTTTTATAGAAGAAGTTTCTGTCATGATAATTATTTTATGTGCTGATTTTAAGTCCTTAGCCCTATTTTGATTTATGGGAAAAAAGAGTTTCAAGCTCTTTAAACTCCTGCTCATTGTAACCTGTGCTTTGGAAAATGATTTTGCCGTCACTGCCTGTTATTACATTCCTGGGAATATTCTGGGTTGCATAAAGGCTGAATACCCTGCGATGGGGATCCGGAGCGAATGGCATAGTGAATTTTTTACTTTCTGCAAAAGCTTTAACCTCCTCTATCCTTATTGATGCCAGGCAGATTAAAGGCATTCGGAAACCGGAGTTTTGAATATGATTCGGCCCCGGACAGGTTTGCATAGATGTTTTGCAGATTTCTGATCAATGACTATCATATGCTTTCTTCATGTCGGCAACTGAAGCGGAAATGATTTCTTTCAGTACTTCAGTATCGATATCTTCCAGTTTGTTTATATAAATGCATGATCCTGAACTTATTTTGTATTTGCCCAGTTTTTTCAGCAGGTCGGGATAATTTTTAACTCCCGACATTATGTACACAGCAAAATATTGCTTTCGCGGTGAAAAGGCTGTCAATGGCCAGTCACCTTCCTGACTGCTGCGTTCCGACTTGTAATGATATGATCCGTAGCCGATCATATTATTATTCCACAGGGCTGGCTTATCTTTGACAACACTGTCGAACAGCCGTTTTAATTCGATACTTCCGGCCCGTTTCTTTTCCGGTTCAATTGCCGCCAGAAATTTATCGATATCTGAATCAACGGGTTTTGTTTTTATTTCAGCCATAATAATTTAACTTTAAGTATCGGGTCAGAAAGTTAACAATTAATGAATTGAAGTGTTTTTTGCGGCGGGGATATTTTTCTTCAGGCCTGAGAAAAAATAAAGTGTAGGGGGATCAGACAAACGGAATTCGGAATTCGGATTTGGGATTTCGGATTTAAGAACCTACACGGAGAGCACAGAAAAGAAACGGAGAAACACAGAGTTACAAATAAATCCCGATTTCTTAGCCCACCTTTAGGGGGGTTGGGGGGTCAGACATTTAAAATTCTTAAAAAACATTAAAAGCAGTTTTTTCAAAGTTAAGTTTATTACATTGTCATTGTTTGACCGGCCATCGTATGTTTAAAAAGAACCTCAACACATTTGTTATCAGCATCCTGGCATCTCTTCAGTCGCTTTTCGCACAGGAAAACGGATTTCTGACAGCCTCCTTTACAGATTCTGCCATTGCGATCGACGGAAATCTTAATGAAGCAGCCTGGCTGAATGCCCGGACAGTATCAGATTTCATTCAATATGAACCTGTCGAAGGGATAAAATCCAACAATAAAACCAGCGTAAAAATCCTGTTCGGAAAGGATGACCTGTACATCGGTGCCATGTTATTTGACACAAGGAATAATATTGAGAATAATCTGGGGCGAAGGGATGAATATAACAGGGCCGACTGGTTCATGGTATCAGTCGATTCGTACAACAGCGGCAAGATGGCATTCACATTTGCAGTGAACGCCGCAGGGGTTCAGCTTGACGGACAACAGGACGACAACAGAAAGGTCAGTTCAGGAACAACGAATCCATTGCTGCCCACCGGTCTTGATGTATCGTGGGATGCAATTTGGTTTTCGGAGATAAGCATCAGCAATGAAGGCTGGGTTGCGGAAATGCGGATACCTTACAATATGCTCAGGTACTCAAAAAAAGAGATACAGACCTGGGGTGTTTATTTCTCAAGGCG
>JAAYUS010000099.1 GCA_012517605.1 Bacteroidales bacterium | reverse complement strand
ATGATTCATAATCATGAGGTCCCGAGTTCAATTCTCGGTCTCGCTACAACAAAAGCCTTCCCGTGATAACGGGAGGGCTTTTTTGTTTTGAAGCATCCTGAGCCTGCTCAGGCAATGCGTAAAAACATAAAAGCCCGTGGTGGAGCGAAGCGTAACAAGGCTCCTGACTTGTCCCCCCTGCCTATATAAAAAAATATTGGTATTGTAGATCAGTCATTTGCATTGATGAAGTTGTAAATTTGTCGCACTAAGGCAAATTTATGCTACGAACGAGGGTAGTAAAGACAGCCTCCGGGGCCAGTGCAGTCCAGGTGGTTTATTATAGGAACCGTAGACGAGTTATATTTAAGCATATTGGTTCAGCTAGAAATAGTCAGGAGTTAGAGTCCCTGTTATTAGTTGCCCGGGATGTGATTAAAAATACCTCTGCAGATATTCCTTTGTTTGAAGATGTCAAGTTTGATAATTTGCTATACCTGGACAAGTGCGAGTATTTGGGTGTGTATTCTACCTTTCTCTATGAGGCAATCAGCGAGGTGATCTCTCAGATCGGCTTAGACAAAATCAAAAAACAGTTGCTCCTTGATTTGATCGCCATCAGGATCTTAGAACCAGCTTCAAAGCTACGGACGATAGAGCTTTTAGAGTCTTACTTCGGGATAAGACACAGAAGGCAAAGTTATTACAAGTCAGCTCCGCAATGGCTTAAACTGAAGGGAAAGATTGAGGATATCGTGGTGAATTTTGCCATGAAACATTACGCCTTCAATTTTGATCTATTGTTTTATGATGTAAGCACACTATACTTTGAAACATTTGTAGAAGACGATCTTCGAAAAAACGGTTTTTCCAAAGACAACAAATCGCAGCAGCCACAAATATTAGTTGCCCTGCTGGTTACAAAGGAAGGTTTCCCAATAGCTTATAGCATCTTTCCCGGGAATGTTTTTGAAGGACATACTATATTACCAGTGGTGAATGAATTTATTGAGAAGCACGCTGTGAAAGAGTTTACTGTAGTTGCCGATGCAGCAATGATAAGCACCTCCAATATGCAGGAACTTTTGAGAAACAACATCAATTACATTGTTGGAGCAAGACTGGGTAATCTCCCTGGCGAACTGATCAAACAGATCGATAGAAGTATCGTCAGGGAGGACGGAAAAACGATCAGGATAAAAACAGATAATGGTTATTTGATTTGTGATTACTCCACGGCACGTTACCGAAAAGATAAACATGAAATGGAAAAGCAGATTGAGAAGGCCAGATTCATTATCGAGTCTCCTTCAAAAATTAAAAAGGTCAAGTTTATCAAAACAACTTCTGAGCAAATAGTTCTTAACCATGCACTGATTGAAAAGTCACAGAAACTGCTGGGGGTAAAAGGGTACTACACCAATCTGGATGAAAACATCGCGAACAATCAAACTATAATCGAGCGTTATCACGAGCTTTACAGGATCGAGCAAGCCTTCCGGATATCAAAACATGATTTACAGACAAGACCAATCTTTCACTTCAAGGAAGAACCGATTAACCTTCATATTTTAATCTGCTTCATGGCCCTTGTCGTCTCAAAACACATTGAACTAACTACGGGTGATTCCATAAAGAAATTTCTTACTGAATGCAAGAAGGTATCAGATGCTCGCATGCTCAATAAAATAACCAACCGTGAGGCAAGAATAAGGACAATATACAGCAACAAAATTTTGGAATACATCAGGGCTTTAAATTTGTCGCACTAAAGTGGACAAGTCAGGAAAACATAAAAGCCCGTGGTGGAGCGAAGCGTAACAAGGCTTTTGTTGTGAATCTTCCCCCTATCAGAATCACCGGAGGTAATTCTCGGTCTCGCTACAGAAAATAAGCCACTTTCATAATTGAATATGTAAGTGGTTTTTGTTTTAGCAGGTCTGAAAATATTCTGGAATCAATAAAAGTGAGTTATCTACCTCATCTATTCCATGCGGTCCTTTTTGCTTTCTTCTTTCAATTGTTCCCTTTTAATGATATTACCGTAGTTATCGATGACAAGTTCGGTTTCATTTTTACCTTTGCTAATAACAAATTCATAGGATTTTCCATCTTTTGTTTCTGTTACTTCCGACACTTTGATTTTTGCTCCTGCTGATTCTTTGTCAATGGCGGTTTTTACTGTTGCCGGAATTTCTTTAACACTGATCTGGTATTCTGTTTCAAGCCATGTGCCGGCATTATCAAAATTGGCAGAATAGTACTTTCCGCCAAGTTTAAACTCGGCTTCCCATTCCTTGTCATTTTCCCTGCTCCATTTGACTTTGGTTGCACCAGAGAATTTCTGTGTAAAGGCTGATTTAAGTGTTGCGGGAACGTCTTTTACCGATTGACCGAAGGCTGTAAAACTGAAAAGTAAAATTGCTGCTAAACTTAAGATCTTTGTTTTCATTTGCTCGTTTTTAGTTGTTAACTGAGCAAATCTAATTACCAATTCTAAAGGAATCTTTAAGATCGATATTTAATCATTTTAAAACAGCGAAATCAATTTTCCGGATTTAATTTCTTTCTAAAAAGTTTCAGAAGTCCGGGTAATACTATCAGTAAAAGCGGCAGAGCCATTACCAGACCGCCTATTACGGCTATTGCCAGCGGCTGATGCATCTGTGCCCCCGTTCCAATACCAAGTGCAAGGGGAGTAAGTGCAGCTATTGCCCCTGTTGCTGTCATAAGCTTTGGACGCAGACGGGCTGAGATTGCATAACTTAATGCGCCGTTAACGTCAGAGTTTTTAAGTTCGGCAAGGAACTGCTGGATTGTAAATATTGAATTTTCGCCAATT
>JAAYUS010000098.1 GCA_012517605.1 Bacteroidales bacterium | reverse complement strand
TACCGATGCATAGGATTTGGGACTGAGTCCCATCCCCCCGATTGTAAAACCTGCTGCGCCAAGGGCAGTGGTCTTTATGAAATTTCGTCTGTTGGTCATTTATGTTTAGGTTAAAGTGAATAATTTAAGATAGTTGCATGTCGCATGTCGCCGGGTGCCGGGAAAATCATTCAACTGATCATGGTTTTGAAAATCCCGATCTGTTCCTTCATTGCTGCAACACGGTCGGCTGGTTCAGTGCGTGCTTCAAGCATTATCCAGCCATCATAATTGATTCCCATGAACAGTTTAAAAAGCTCCTGATACGGGTAATTTCCCTCATTAAGCTCCCTAACGTGAACTGTATCACCGAACCATTTCTTAAGCATGTTGAAATTACCTTCAAGTCCAGGAGGCAGAAGGTCCTGGTCATTGCAGTTCCAGCAAACTTTTACATTAGGTTCTGTAACGTGTTCGAAAATGGCTTTCATATTTGGAATTTCCTGGGTGAGGTTGCCATGTACCTCAACCCTCACAAGCTGGTTATAATCGCGTGCGAATCTGCCTATTTCATTAAGCGATGCGCCGATCTGCGCGATTGTCTTTTCCCTTGGCACATCAGCAGGAAGATCATTGGGTTTAACCTTTATGCCTGTTGCACCTATGTCATGACAAAGTATAATATATTCCTTTGTCTTTTCGATATTGTCCCGGAGTACCTTTGGATCGGGACTGTGGTATTCAAAGTTTGATCCGTAACCAATGCATTTGACTTTGCTGGCCGCAAAACGCTTTTTAACGTCAGCCCGCTGTGCAGGTGTAAGGTTCGATTCTACTTTATGAGCATGTTCGGTCCTTAATTCAAGTCCTTCATAGCCGGCCTTTTCGCAGTTGGCTATAAGGGTTGGAAGATCCCAGTCTCTGCCCCACTGGTAAGTTACCAGGCCAAATCTCATCGCGGATGTGGACGAAGCAGGCAACTCAGGAAAATATCTCAGGGCTGCAACACCCATCCCGGCAGAGACAGTCTGTCTCAAAAATCCACGTCGTGTTATAATATGCATAGTCGACAGATTTTATATTTACTTTATGGCTTTCATCCAGGCTTTCGCCATCAGTTGCGCCCCTGCGAGCGTAGGGTGAACACCGTCGCCGGTCCAGTATGCTCCCGGAGCCTTTTTCTGAGCTTCATCATAGATTTTCTGATAAGGAATAAAGACAGCTCCGAACTGATTAGCTATATCTTTTGCAGCTTTTTGATAATCATAGAACTCAGGATACCATTTGTCGTCAACAGCTTTCACACCCTTAACTGCAAACGGTTCACAGATTATCAGCTTAACGTTCGGAAGAGCCTTTAAGGTACGTTCCAGGAGTGCAATATAATCCCTCCTGTATATTTCAACAGTTCCGTCATAATTCCCATTAAGCTTATGCCATATATCATTGACTCCTATTAAAATGCTTAAAACATCAGGTTTAAGTTCAAGACAGTCCTTATCCCATCTTTCGGCAAGCTGGAACACCTTATTGCCTGAAATGCCTTTATTATAAATTTTAAGGTTCAGTTCCGCATATTTATTCAGGAGTGCTGCACCGGCAAGAAGAGGATAACCTGAACCCAGGTTGCGGCTGGAGTTAAAACCTGAATCTTCTTTATTTCTTCCCGAATCTGTAATGGAGTCTCCCTGAAAAAGTATCACCTGATCTTTTAAGAGTTTGATCTCCTTTATTTTTTCTTTCGCCATTGCGGCTGATAGGATCTCAGGGATGGCAATAGCTGCAACGGTGCTGATAGCTGCTTTTTTGATAAAGCTCCGGCGCGAATTCATATTGTTTTTCATTTTACTTTAAGTTTATACCATTTGATGGCATTTTCATTATATATCTTGTTTATGACTTCTTTTGGGAGCTTCAGCCCTGTGAAGGTACCCCTGAACTTATCAGAAGTCATTTCCTTATCAGTGGCAAAATATTTCCAGTCATCAAGCCATGTTTCGTGCATCCTTTTCCTGAATTGTTCAGGATCGGATCTTCCTGAGTCGCCTGTATCAGTTCCATATAAAAGCCTGTCCTGGTATTTGATACAAAAATCCCTGACCTTTTTCCTGTCTTTTGCAGACTGGTATTGGAGGTGACAGATCCTTGCAGACATATCGACAGCCATATTCGGAAACCTGTCGAGTCGTTTTGCAAGCGAATCAACGTTCCATTCAAGGCTTCCGAGATGACATCCGATAAAAGCAAGTCCAGGATGTTTTGCCAGCATGTTGTCCCTTGCGTTTATCTGATCCTCATATGAAGGATATTCGGGATGCAGGAACATATGATACTGCGGGTTTTCAGCAAAATAACTGCTATCGCTGCTTACGGTCATCTGGTCGAGGGGAAGCCAGCAGTTCCTCGGTTCTCCCAGATGTCCTGTTACAGGAAGGCCCCTCCCCTGAATATACTCATATACGGGATCGAGGGCAGGATCATCTGCCATTATGAATTTCCCTGATCTGTCGCGTACAGTCATTCCGATATTTTTCCAGATCTTGACGGTAATGCCTCCCTGGCTGAGATCTTTTTCAAGCGAGGAGATAACCTTACGGCTCCATTCCGGAGTTCCCCAGCCCACGGTATCGAAAAAAAACGTAGGACCATAAAAGACCCTTCCGGGGAATTTTTGTGACGATAAGACAGCATTTTCCTGCTGTCGGCTTACACTTGCCGAATCACCATGATCAACGCCCAGGGTTATAAGGGCAAAGTTATCAGCAAGTGCTGCTTCTTCAAAATATCCTTTATCGCTGTTAATATGGATATGAGAGTCAATCTTCAGGATTGAAGGATAATCATTTTCAGAATAATACCTGCTGCTGCATCCTGAAAAAACAGAAAGAAGCAACAGCAGGTTTATAATCCTTAACTTCATGGTTTTAACCGGCCTTTCTAAAGAGGCATCTTTACATATTCGGCTGCGTTCAGGAAGTCGATGCTCTTCTGGCAGCTTGTATATACATCAAAATTGTATCTTTCCACTTCCACTATACCGTATTTCATGCCTGATTTTTCAGCTCCTGCCCAGATTGAAGCAAAATCCATCATGCCGCTTGCACCAATTTCTTCTTTGTCCTTTATATGCCACAGTTCGAACCTTCCCGGATATTTGTTGAAATAATCTACAGGATTTGCTCCGCCCACAACTGCCCAGTAAAGGTCGATTTCGAACATTACTTTAGCAGGGTCGGTATTCTCGAGCATGAAATTATAAATTGTCTGTCCGTCAAGCTGTGTTGAGAATTCCCTGTCGTGGTTATGGTAGCCGAACCGAATACCGGCAGCATTGCATTTTTCACCGATCAGATTGAAATAGTCGCAGTATCTTTTAAGAGTATCGAGGCTACGGTAAGCTTCTCCTCCCATGAATGGCTGGACCAGAAATTTACATCCTGCTGCTTTATGTGAAGCAATGCATTCATCCCACCATGCCATTACTTTATCCCAGTTTGCTGAATCAGGCAGCGACTGGCCTGTATGGGAACTGATCACCGGCATGCCGTTTGATTCACACAAAGCTTTGAAAGCAGCGGGATCCATACCATAGAATTTGCCTTCTCCATACCCGGCAGGCTCAACAAAAGTGTAACCCATCTTTGCAACCTTGGCAACAGCGCCGGGAACATCCCTCATAATGGAATCGCGGATAGAATAAAGCTGCAGCCCGATGTTTTTGTGCGGGGTTTTCTTGCATGATTCAAAAGTTGTGATAAACATACTGCTGACAAGCAGCAACATAACTGCTGAGATAATGGTTCTTTTTTTCATTTTTCAGGTTTTGATTATTAATATTTAAAATTAAAGTATTCCGGGTGTGTGGCAATGAACATTATTAGTTGTAAAAATAAAAATTTTTGCATTCCTTACCGCAACGACTGTAAAACTTCCCTGATTGCCTTCTCCCCTCTTATGGCACCGGACGGAAGAATACCCTTTTTGCCGAATACGAGCTGCTTATCATATTTTTCAATTGTCACTTGTGATTCATCAAAATTTCCAGCTTTATCCCTGACAGCATCTAAGTTCAATCCGAGATGACGAGCCATAAAAACGTACATCGCAAATCTCTTTGATGGCCCGTAGTCGTGACCTTCCGACTCCAGGTGCTCGTTTTCAACATTTTCAGTTTTGTTATAAAGAGAATAAACCTTTTTAAGATAGGGAAATTCTATTTCAGGCACAAATTGTGTCCAGTCGCTGCCGTCAGAGATCACAAGCATAGGCCGGGGTGAAGCCATCGCAGCTATTTCTGCATTATTGGTTCCTGCTTCAGTGCATGAATGAACAGGCAGACCGCTTTCACATGGGCATCCTCCATAGAAATAGGAAGACACCATTACGACGGGCACGCTGACGGTTATCCTGTCATCAACCGCAGTGGCAAGAAAGGTCTGTGTGCCCCCTCCTGATTCACCGGTAATGCCAATCCTGCTTCCGTCGACGTAAGGAAGTGATGTAAGAAAATCGATGACCCTTACCGAGTTCAGGGTCTGCATTGTAAGCGCAAGTCCGGTTCTGTGCAGCTCACTGTTGAACTGCAGGCGCGATTCACCCCATGCAAACATCTCATAGCTGAAAACGACGGCAAGCGTCTCTTCAGTGTTTATCCTGTAACGCCATGACGGGTAAAGGACATCAACTCCCTTAACAAGGCTCTCACTGTATCTGAGTTTTATATTATGCCTCTTTTCAATTTCAGTCAGAACTTCTTTCAAAGGCTTTTTATAAACCTGCTCAGGCGTTTGTGAAATTAAGCAAGGCACCGCCAGAAATGCAATGATAAGGACAGAAAGGATTTTTGCCATAAGATGTGAATTATTAATTTTTTACTCCCGGATCTCCTGTAACTCATCCGGATCTGCTTTTAAAGCCGCCGGAACCGTTTGCAATAAAGAACTTTTCGGCAAAACAGAATGAGACAGAGAGAATCAGTTTAAAATTAATAAAAATCATGAATTTGAAGATCAGACTTTACCTGAGAGTAACTTACCTGAAAAATTCAACCTTATTAACGGATAATTATAAAAATTGAGTGTGAGATTCTTCGCTTCATTTTGTTGCGCTCAGAATGACAGTTGTTTTCGTGTTTAATAAGGGAAGCGAAGAATCTCATTTTTTTAATCGGACACAATTGAAATGCAATATGCAACATGTAATATCATTTAATTTGCATGAAATCATTCTTTGGCTTACTTTTAATCTCATCTTGGAAAACCAAAAAACCTGCGTCATGATAAAGAGAACCTTTTCACTTGTACTTCTTTTGCTTAATATATTAAGCATTTCAGCACAAAAGCTGCCAACCGGGAACCCGGCTGATTTCAAAGTAAAGACCTGTCTGCATTCGGTAAGTTATATGGGTGTCTGGAGAGGCCAGGCCACCCTGACTGTTGACGAGTTTCTGCTCAAAGCCAAAGAACTCGGTTTTGACGGAGTGATGCTTGCCGCAAAACGTCCGCATGTTTCACTTCTCGATTATGATGAAGCCGCCCGTCAGAAGCTGAGAGCAAGAATCAAGGAACTGGGGCTCGAACTTGTATGTCTGGCCGGTTACTGTGATTTTACAGCCGGTGTGGATAAGGCAGGCATACCAAATACTGAGATTCAGGCAGTCTATATCGGAGAACTTGCAAAGCTGGCAAAAGACCTTGGAACTAATATGGTACGGATATATACCGGTTATGAAAGGCCTGACGTGCCATACGACAAGCAATATTCCCTTGTTGTTGAAGGGTTGCAGATTGCAGGGAAACTGGCTGCCAGATATGGAGTGACTCTTGCGGTGCAGAATCATCACGACATTGCACTTCATCATGATGCTATGAAATGGCTTCTCGATGAAGTCAATCTGCCCAACGTAAAGGCAGCATTCGATTGCTGGTCTCCAACGCTCGAAGGTTTATCAGCCGAGGAAATAAAACAGGCTGTTTACACAATGAAGCCATATATCGTTCATACTACGACCGCTGATTATCAGGAACTCCCGCGATATACCTATGATCTGAACCATACAAACTATATCCGGAAGGAATCTCAGATGAGGGCAGTTCCGATCGGAGAAGGGTTCCTTGATTATAAAAACTTCATCAACACTTTAAAGGAGATAGGCTATCAGGGATATATTGCTTATGAAATGTGCGAAGTGCTTAAAGGAGGAGGCTCAATAGAAAACCTTGATAAAAGCGCAAAAGCGTTCCTGGAATATGTTAAGCAGTTTAAATAAAATGGCAGAAGAATTATGATATTTATTATAAATTGAAGAAAAAATCTGCTTTTTATTTGATATATTAAAAATTCGCCTACCTTTGTCGCTCGATTTAAAACAAAAAAGTGTTTAAAACTTTAATCCATATTATTGTCCTCGCCCTTATTATTGCCAATGGCAGATGATCCGGGAGGAATATGGTGCAATATAGACTATGAAAGCTTTCCGGATCAGCCGGAAAGCTTTTTTTTTAACAAATTATTGAGATGAAGAATCAGCTAAGGAGCACAATCACGGTAACCGGCAGGAACATGGCCGGAGCAAGAAGCCTCTGGAGGGCAAACGGAATGAAGGAGGAACAGTTTGGCAAACCGGTAATTGCAATTGTTAATTCCTTTTCCCAGTTTGTACCGGGACATGTTCATCTTCATGATATCGGACAGATTATTAAAAAAGAAATAGAAAAACGGGGATTCTTTTCAGCCGAGTTCAATACAATAGCCATCGACGACGGGATTGCCATGGGCCACAATGGCATGCTCTATTCTCTGCCCTCGCGCGAACTGATCGCCGACAGTGTTGAATATGTATGCAATGCACATCGTGCAGATGCAATGATCTGTATAACAAACTGCGACAAGATCACCCCCGGAATGCTCATGGCAGCAATGCGACTGAATATACCTACTGTCGTTGTTTCAGGAGGTCCGATGGAAGCCGGGGTATTCCGCGGCAACAATATTGACCTGATAGACGCGATGGTTGCCGCTGCCGATGATTCAGTGACTGATGATTCCCTTGGCGAAATGGAAAAAATGGCATGCCCGACCTGCGGATCCTGTTCCGGTATGTTCACTGCAAATTCAATGAATTGCCTAACCGAGGCTCTCGGTCTGGCTCTTCCGGGAAACGGGACACTCATTGCAACACACTCAAACCGGATGAAGCTTTTTGAAAAAGCAGCAGCGCTTATAACGGAAAATACAAGAAAATACTATTATGAGGGCGACGCAGGTGTTCTCCCCCGCTCAATTGCAACCCGTCAGGCATTTATAAATGCCATGTCGCTTGATATTGCAATGGGTGGATCAACAAATACCGTGCTCCATCTCCTTGCAATTGCGCATGAGGCCGGAGTTGATTTTACAATGAAGGATATTGACATGCTTTCGAAAAAGATCCCAAACATCTGCAAGGTGTCACCGAGTTCAAAATATCATATTCAGGACGTAAACCGGGCCGGAGGCATACTGTCAATAATGGGTGAGCTTGAACGGAACAACCTTATCGACACGTCTGTAAAAAGAATTGATTATAATACCCTCAGAGAGGCAATAAATTCATGGGACCTCCTGAGCGCCAGTGTCAGTGCTGAAGCTGTTGATTTATACAGGAGCGCACCCGGGCATAAAAGGAACCTTCAGCTGGGATCACAGGACAACCGATATGAAAAGACAGATACCGACAGGGTGGCCGGTTGTATAAGGAACGCCGCCAATGCATATAATAAAGACGGAGGACTTGCAGTACTTTATGGCAATATTGCCAGAAACGGATGCATCGTGAAAACTGCAGGCATCGATCCGTCGCTTTTCAGTTTCAGTGGACCGGCCGTGATCTTCGAATCCCAGGATGAAGCTGTTGATGGAATACTTAACGGTACTGTCAAATCCGGCGATGTGGTGGTAATAAGATACGAAGGCCCAAAAGGCGGACCCGGAATGCAGGAGATGCTTTACCCAACATCCTACCTTAAATCGAAACAACTCGATAAAAAATGCGCACTTATAACCGACGGAAGATTTTCAGGAGGCACATCTGGATTATCCCTGGGACATGTTTCTCCGGAAGCTGCTTCAGAAGGAGAAATTGCAGTGCTCAGAAACGGTGATGTTATTCAGATTGATGTCACAAGCAGGAAAATAAATGTTTTGCTCTCTGATGAAGAACTATCGGAAAGACTTGAAAAAGAAAGGTCAAAAGGCAAAGACGCCTTCAAGCCGTCAAAGAGAAACCGCAATATTCCTCCTTCTCTCAAAGCTTATGCACTTCTGGTAAGCTCAGCCGACAAGGGAGCCGTAAGAATCATATGACCTGAGTTCCGAATTTTAAAAAAATAGAACATCACACCAACAAGCACCACGAAACCCGAAACCCGAAACCCGAAACACGAAACCCGAAACACGAAACCATCCCACTTTAAACAAGCAACCATATGATGACTGACAGCGAAATGATGCAGGTTAATGAACAGGTAAGCAATGGTGAAAATATCACAGGCGCCGAGGCACTTTTAAGATGCCTTATTGAAGAGGGCGTCGACACCATCTTCGGTTATCCCGGAGGAGCCATAATGCCTGTCTATGATAAACTGCTTGATTATCAGGATAAGATAAAGCACATACTCACGCGGCATGAACAGGGAGCGGCACATGCAGCCCAGGCGTATGCAATGGTAACCGGCAAGCCCGGAGTATGTTTTGCAACATCCGGACCAGGGGCTACAAACCTGGTTACAGGTATTGCAAATGCTTATCTCGATTCGGTACCTGTGGTCTTCATTACTGCACAGGTGGTTTCTACACTTATCGGGTCTGACGCTTTCCAGGAAACTGATATTCTTGGAATCTCAATGCCGGTTGTAAAATGGAACGCACAGGTGAAAAAACCCCAGGAACTGCCTGAAACCATTGCAAAGGCCTTTTATATAGCAACAACCGGACGGCCCGGACCTGTGCTTATCGACATAACAAAAGACGCTCAAATTGAAAAGCTTAACTTCAAATACAGGAAATGCAATTATCTGAGAAGCTATAATCCTCATATCCCGCTGCACAGGAGAGAAATTGAATCGGCTGCAATAATGATAAATCATGCCGAAAAACCATTGATACTGGCCGGACACGGTATACTTATCTCGGGAGCCGAAAAGGAACTTTTGCAGTTTGCTGAAAAGACAGGCATACCTGTGGCAATGACCCTTCTGGGACTTTCAGCCTTTCCTTCCGGACACCGCCTGTGCGCCGGATTTCTTGGCATGCACGGAAATTATGCAGCCAACACCCTTACAAATGAGGCCGACCTTATCATTGCCATAGGAATGCGTTTTGACGACCGCGTTACCGGCAACCTTAAAAAATATGCTAAAAATGCAAGGATAATACATATCGAAATAGATGAAGCAGAGATAAATAAGAATGTTATTGTTGACATTGAGATCAACAACGATGCCAAAGAAGTACTTACTGAACTCATTCCCCTTGTTGAAAAGAAAAGTTATGAATACTGGATCAGGGAATTCCGGATCCGTGACAAGGTTGAATACGATAAAGTGATAAAACCTGAAACAAGACCCGAAGCAGGAAAAATTAAAATGGGCGAAGTTATTAGGATGGTATCTGACCTTACAAAGGGCGATGCCATTATAGTCACCGACGTCGGCCAGAATCAGATGGCAGTAGCCCGTTATTATGAATTTACTGCTCCCGGCAGCCTTGTTACATCAGGAGGCATGGGCACTATGGGATTCGGGCTCCCCGCCGCAGTCGGAGCTAAGATAGGCCGTTCTGATAAACAGGTGGTCGCTTTTATTGGTGACGGAGGTTTCCAGATGACTATCCAGGAGCTTGGTACTATACTCCATTACAAGGTTCCTGTCAAACTCATCATACTCAATAACAGTTTCCTTGGAATGGTGCGCCAGTGGCAGGACATGTTCTTCGAAAAAAGATATGCCTCAACCGAAATGGTGAATCCCGACTTTGTCACGATAGCCTCAGGTTATAGCATCCCTGCAAGGAGCGTTTCAGAAAGGAAGGATCTTGCTGATTCACTCACTGAAATGCTGAAAGCCGAAGGGCCGTACCTGCTGGAAATTAAAATAGACAAGGAGGCAAATGTTCTTCCAATGGTTGAACCTGGAGCCTCGGTATCGGAAGTAACATTAACCTATAAAAGCTGAAATGCCTGCTGTCGGAAACTTACACGGGGCACAGAGGAGCACAGCGAAACACAGACAAAAACTGAGAAAGAAAAAAATATTGAAATGAAACAGGAATATACAATCTCGCTTTTCACTGAGGATCACATAGGCATCCTCAGCCAGATAACAATAATACTGACCAGAAGGCAGATCAACATAGAAAGCATTACAGCTTCGGAATCAGCAGTAAAGGGTGTTCAGATGCTTACCCTTGTGGTAAGAACCACTGCCGAAATGGTCCAGAAAGTTGCAAGGCAGATGCAGAAGCTTGTAGATGTACTTAAAGTATTCGTACATACTTCCGATGAGATAATTTACCAGGAGATCGCCCTTTTCAAGGTGAAAACCAAAGGACTCATGTCGGGAAATATAATTGATCACATTGTCCGCACCCATTACGCAAGGATACTGGAGGTATCTCCTGAATACATGGTCATTGAAAAAACCGGTCACAAAACTGAGATCAATAATCTTCTCCATGAACTCGAACCATGCGGATTGCTGCAGTTCGTAAGATCAGGAAGGATTGCAATAACAAAACAGGTTAAGGAGCTGAATGCATACCTCGAGGAAATGGATGAAGCTCACCAGTATAAACCCGATAAAATTGAAGCTTTTAACTAACATTTTTAAATAACACATAAACTAAAACACCATGGCAAAAATTGATTTTGGCGGAGTCCTTGAAGATGTTGTAACAAGGGAAGAATTTACACTTGAGAAAGCACGTGAAGTGCTTAAAAAAGAAACAGTTGCAGTAATAGGTTATGGAGTACAGGGACCTGCCCAGGCAATGAACATGAGAGACAATGGCATAAATGTCATTATCGGTCAGGCACCTGAATTCAAAGCCGACTGGGATAAAGCTGTTGCCGACGGATTTGTTCCCGGCCTTACCCTTTTCAACGTTGAGGAAGCAGTCACAAAAGGAACCATAATACAGTATCTTGTTTCAGATGCTGCGCAGAGAATTCTATGGCCAAAAATCAAACCCTGCCTGAAAAAGGGAGACGCTCTTTATTTCTCCCATGGGTTCTCAATAACCTATAAGGATCAAACAGGCGTTGTGCCGCCTGAATATGTGGATGTCATTCTTTGTGCTCCCAAAGGTTCCGGAACAAGCGTAAGAAGGAACTTTCTTGCCGGAGCAGGCATAAACTCGAGCTATTCAGTATTTCAGGATTATACAGGAAGGGCAAATGAAAGAATTCTTGCTCTTGGCATTGCCATAGGTTCAGGCTATCTTTTCCCGACAACATTTGAGAAAGAAGTTTATTCTGATCTTACAGGTGAAAGAGGTGTACTGATGGGCGCCCTTGCAGGAATAATGGATGCACAGTACCAGGTTCTCCGCGAGAACGGACATTCTCCTTCAGAAGCTTTCAATGAGACTGTTGAGGAACTTACACAGAGCCTTATCCGCCTGGTTGATGAGAAAGGAATGGACTGGATGTACGCCAATTGCAGCGCAACCGCCCAGAGAGGAGCCCTTGACTGGCGCCCGAAATTCAAACAGGCTGTCCTGCCGGTTTTTGAGGACCTTTACAACAAGGTGAAATCGGGAAAAGAATGCCAGAGGGTGATAGATTCATTAAGTTCACCTGACTATAAAAAGAAACTCGATGCAGAACTCAGCGAACTTGGCAACTCCGAATTATGGAGAGCTGGAGCTGCAGTAAGGAAGCTGAGGCCAAAAAGCTGATAAGGATAAAAGATAAAAGTAAAAAGATAAAAGTAAAAAGATAAAAG
>JAAYUS010000097.1 GCA_012517605.1 Bacteroidales bacterium | reverse complement strand
TTGTGCCTGCCGGACTCGGCGACCAGGTTGGCGATTACGCCAGCCTTAGCGTCGCAATTGTTGGTAATGAAAAAGACTGAATATTAAACCTGTAATCCCTTAATATCATGAAACCTGATCCAAAAGCCAGAAAGCGGAATATAATCAGCCGGAGGGACTTTATTAACAAAACAGCGGCCGGAACTGCCGGCATTGTCATGGGACCCTTCATTGCAAATGAATTTACAGGACTACAGCAGACTCCAAAATGGCCTGAAAAAGCAGGCATATTCAAATTCCATCTTATCGGACAGGCCCACATTGATCCTGTATGGCTTTGGCCCTGGCAGGAGGGTATGTCGGTAGTTCACAGCACTTTCCGTTCAGCTCTCGACAGAATGAAGGAGACACCGGATTTCATGTTCACAGCCAGCTCTGCACAGTTCTATGAATGGGTTGCCGACAATGATCCGGAAATGCTTAAGGAAATCAGGAAACGGGTTGAAGAAGGAAGATGGAATGCAGTCGGGGGATGGTGGGTGGAACCCGACATGAATATACCCTGTGGTGAGGCCATGGTCCGCCAGGGACTTTACGGACAGCTGACATTGCAGAAGCTGCTTGGCAAAAGAGCCACAGTTGCCTACAATCCCGATTCATTCGGGCATACAGCCACCCTTCCTCAGATAATCAGGTCTCAGGGAATGGAGAATTATGTCTTCATGCGCCCTGGCCCGAAAGAAAAAGATATCCCTTCCGACCTCTTCTGGTGGGAAAGCCCTGACGGGACAAGAGTCCTGACATACAGGATACCAATAAGCTATAACGACAGCAGGTCAGTCAGAACCCGGCTTGAGCAGGTTCTTGTTCAGCTTAAGGATCAGCCTTTCAAAACTTTTATGACATATTACGGCGCTGGTGACCACGGAGGAGGAGCCACAAAAGAAAACATTGCATCGATAAACGAGATCCGCACAGAAAAGGGCGCACCCGTTGTTGTATTCAGCACACCTGAGAAATATTTCAGCGAGATCCGGAAAGAAAGAACACTCAACCTGCCTGTAATAAAGGATGACCTGCAGCACCATGCTACAGGCTGCTACACCGCCGAGTCGTCAATTAAAAAGTATAACCGTCAGGCTGAGGCTGCCCTTATTGCGGCAGAGAAGGTTGCATCAATAGGGTCGGTAATGTGGAAATATAAATATCCTGCCGGCGAGTTTACGGCGGCATGGAAAAGGGTTTTATTCCTTCAGTTCCACGACAGCCTTGCGGGATCATCACTCCCGTCACATTCAGAAACAGCAGGGGAGGGTTTTGGTTATGCCCTTGATGTTGCGCACAACGCTCTTTATACGGCGGTCCAGAAGCTCGAATGGCAGGTAGCAGCGGAGGACCCGGCTTCCCAGTATTTGCTTGCATTCAATGCTCATGCCTGGGAAGTAGCTGCCAGTCTTGAATATGATCTTGACTGGGATGAAAGGAATTCTTCTGTCGCAGAAAATGAGAAAGGAGAACAGCTTGAACATCAATGGACTGCAGGCACAACTGAGACGGGCAGGAGAAAAGGAGTTCTCATAAGAGCCACCCTGCCTCCTTTCGGCTACAGGCAGATCAGAATCCGCCAGGGAAATGCCCGACCTGTCAAAAATCGCGTAACAGCCGAAAACGATATACTTGAAAACGAGCATTTAAGGATTTCCTTTTCTCCTTCCGGAACTATCGGCATCACGATGAAAGAATCGGGAAGGGAGTTATTCACAGGAGGAGCCACGGGTTGCAGGGCTGTCATAATAGATGATCCGAGCGATACATGGAGCCATGATATAAAAGCTTTCGACAAAGAGATCGGAGAATTCGGAAATGCAGTTGTGAAGGTCATTGAAAAAGGACCGCTCAGAGGTATTGTAAGGGTAATTTCAACCTATGGCAATTCCACACTGACAAACGACTGGATCCTTTATTCAGGTTCAGAGGCTGTCGAATCACGTATCACTCTCAACTGGAACGAAAAGCTGAAAATGCTGAAGTTTTCCTTTCCTGTCAACGTAACAGCTCCGGCTGCAACCTATGAGACACCCTATGGATTTATCCAGAGGGCAGTGAACGGAAATGAAGACCCCGGGCAAAGGTGGATTGATGTCACAGGTCTTTTGAACGGACAAAAATATGGCCTTACAGTGATAAATGATGCCAAGTACGGTTACAGCGTGAAAGAAAACGACATGAGGATATCTGTGGCAAGGTCAGCAGTTTTTGCCCATCATAATCCAAGGGTGCTTGACATGAATTCTGAACATATATGGCAGGATCAGGGTATACAAACATTCCGTATGCTTCTTGTGCCCCACAGGGGCAACTGGCAGGCCGGGCAGCCGGTAAGA
>JAAYUS010000096.1 GCA_012517605.1 Bacteroidales bacterium | reverse complement strand
CTTTGGCGGGACTAATCCCACAATATTTTATTTTGCCTATAAGCGAAATGCAAGGAAGATCGCCGGGAATAATGAATTCGGGATCTACCTGATAGTTGCAGTCTCCGTTTCACTCCTCGTTGCTTTTATTCTTGCCATTTCGTCAGACATTCCGGTTTTCAGGGCACTACAGGCAGGGTTCTTCCATGTTGTTTCAGTGATAACAACAACCGGCTATTATACAATGGATTGGAGCAAATGGACATACCTGCTTTCGATGATAGTTTTCATACTTATGTTCGCAGGGGGGATGGCAGGTTCGGCAAGCGGAGGAATTAAAATCATCAGGCTGATGATAATTGTCAGGAATATCAGGAACGAAACACGGCGCCTGATACATCCGGAGGCTTACCTTCCGGTCAGGATCGACAAAAAAATTGTCCAGCCCAATATCGTTTACAACCTTCTCATTTTCATGATCCTGTATTTTATGACTGTCTCCGCCGGTGCTTTCATGCTATCCTTTTTCGGTTATGATATTATTACATCTTTCAGCACAACAGCTTCGATGCTCGCCAATATTGGCCCGGGAATCGGCACCTTCGGACCATTTTCAGATTATTCCGGCCTGCATGCAGCCGCCAAATGGATCCTGTCATTGCTGATGCTTACGGGAAGACTTGAGCTGTTTGCCGTAATTATACTCTTTACAGGAAACTTCTACAAAAAATAACAGGAGATCAGGAACAGAATATCTAGATTTCAAGTACGCCAAGCCCCTGGCGGACAACAATTATTTCATCACCTGTGCAATCCACAATTGTTGAAGCTTCATTTCTGCCATAGCCGCCGTCAATCACAATATCGGCAAAGTCCCTGTATTTTTCATAGATGAGTTCAGGATCGGTTGTATATTCAATCACGTCATCCGGATCATGAATCGATGTTGTCATTATCGGCCGGCCAAGCTCTCTGACAATTTCGTGAACTATTGTATTATCGGGTATACGGATACCGACGGTCTTTTTCTTGTTCTTGAACAGTTTGGGAATCTGGTTATTTGCCTGTACTATGAAAGTGAAGGGACCGGGAAGGTTCCTTTTCAGAAGTTTGAAAACTGAGTTGTCCCTTATGACAGTATATTCGGAAAGCTGGCTCATATCCCTGAAGATCAATGACATGTCGGGATTTAGAGGATTCAGTCCCTTGAGCTGAGCGATCTTTTCGATTGATTTATGAGCTTTGATATCACAACCCATGGCATAGACAGTATCGGTGGGATAAATTATGATTCCGCCGTCTTCAAGAACCGCAACCACCTTTCGGATACGGTCGGGGTTCGGGTTTTCCGGATATAGTTTAAGTAGCATTTTTCAAGTATTTTGAGTACTTAGAATACTTCGAGTACTTCGAGTACTTCGAGTACTTAGAGTTAACTTGAAGTACTCTAAACTTTAGTTCACTTTAAGTACTAATTAAAAAGGGTAAGCTACTTATATCGCACCGCTACAACTGCCTACCCTTGCTACCTTCCGATCCTGGGGGAGTTCAGCAGGAGCTGGTCGTATAAGACTTACCCGGCACAAAGATATATTTTTTTACCTCGACTGCAAAATTAATAATAGGGGATAATGAATCAGCTCTTTTCATTTTTGCATTATATTTGTTTTAAATCATTATAAACCCAATTCATTTTAAAATGGAACAGAAAGTCAATGTATGGCAGGCTAATCTTACGAGCGGCCTGATTCTTGGCCTGATCGGCATTGTATATACACTCGTGATGTATTTTCTTGATCTGACATTCAATCAGGTACAGGGCTATGTTTTTCTCCTTGTCCTGATAGTTACGCTGTTTTACCTTGTCAAATCATATCGCGATAATTACCTCTACGAATTTATTACATACGGACAGGCAGTTGGCGCCGGCGTCATAATATTTCTGTATTACGCAATACTGATATCAATTTTCATGTATCTGCTTTACAAGATCATCGACCCTGACCTTATCTCGAGGCAGCTTGCCATGGCAGAAGAGCTTATTGAAAAGAGAGGCATGCCACAGGAAGCAGCAGATGCCGCGATAAAGTTCCAGAAGAAATTTTTAAAACCTGAGATTATTGCAGTAAGCGGAATCTTCAGCAATATGATCACAGGACTTATAATGTCGCTGATCGTGGCAATCTTCGTGAAAAAGGAAGGCAATCCGTTACTTGATGCAGAGGAAATTAAATAGAAATCCGATGGATCTTTCTGTTGTTATCCCGGTATACAATGAAGAGGAATCGATCGCAGAACTTGCAGGCTGGATAGAACGAACCTGCACCGGGAACAAAATCGATTATGAAATAATATTTATTGATGACGGAAGCTCCGACTCATCATGGAAAGTTATTTCTGATCTTTCAGTGCAAAACAAGGCAGTAAGGGGCATTAAATTCAGGAGAAATTACGGAAAGGCAGCCGCTCTCCATTCAGGTTTTATGGAAGCAAAGGGAGAAGTTGTAATTACGATGGATTCAGATCTGCAGGACAGTCCAGACGAGATACCAGGGCTTATGAAGATGATAAGGGATGACGGCTATGACCTGGTTTCAGGATGGAAAAAGAAGAGATATGATCCGTTTGTTAAACGTTTCACAAGCAAATTTTACAACGGCACTGCCCGGCTTTCTTCAGGTATAAAGCTCCATGACTTCAATTGCGGACTTAAGGCGTACAGCAACGAAGTTGTGAAAAGCATAGAGGTGTATGGTGAAATGCACAGGTATATCCCAATTCTGGCGAAAAAAGCAGGATTCGGGAAGATCGGAGAAAAGGTAGTTCAACACAGTCCCCGGAAATACGGTGCATCAAAATACGGTTTCGACAGGTTTATAAAAGGATATCTCGATCTTCTTACAATCGGTTTTATAACAAGGTTCGGAAAGAGTCCGATGCATCTATTTGGTTCCCTGGGAACGCTTATGTTCCTTATAGGATTTATCATGGCTCTGTACCTTGGTATCAGAAAACTTGTCTTTGTATCCAATAATATGAAGGCGCCGCTGGTGACCGACAGCCCTTATTTCTATATAGCGCTCACAGCAATGGTGATCGGTACAATGCTGTTTCTGACAGGATTTCTTGGAGAACTTGTAAACAGGAATTCATCCGAAAGGAACAATTACCTGATAAAGGAAAAGCTTAATATTGATGAGTAAACGATCCCGGAGGCCCTTGTTTTGAATCCTGAATATCAGAGAGCCTTTATAAGCTGCTTAAGCATTATCTTATAGAAGACTTCAGTAATGGAATTAGTCATTTTATTCCAGGAAAACTTTTCTTTATCCTTTTTGACATAATCACTGAAAGATGCTTTCCTGTTGTTTTCAAAATAATCGAAAATGGCATTGGCTATGCTCTGTGCCTCAGGATCTACAACATAGCCTCCTTTGGCATGACTTACAGTTTCGCTCAGTCCTCCGACATTGGTGACCAGCATGGGTTTGTCGAAATGATAAGCAATCTGGGTAACTCCGCTCTGTGTTGCTGATTTATAAGGCTGGACAACAAGATCGGCTCCGCTGAAAAAGATGGCAACTTCATTGTCGGGAATAAAGCGGTCAAAGATTATTATGTCATTCTCGCGTCCCGATTCTCTTATCATATCAAGGTAAGGTTTCTTATCCTCGTAAAACTCGCCGGCAACGATGAGCTTCAGTTTTTTACTCTTAAGCCTTTTATCCGAGAATGCCCTTATAAGAAGGTCAAGTCCCTTGTAATCCCTTATAAATCCGAAGAAAAGAAGATATGAATATTCAGGATCGAGTTTGAGGGCGGAAAGGGCTTCATTTCTTGTGAGTTTTCTTCCATAGGTATCAAATACGGGGTGTGGTGTGACACAGACCGGTATGTCCTTCCTGTAGTCCTCAACATCATATTTAACCGATTCGGAGAGTACGACAGCCCCATCGATGCTTTTCATAAAAAATCTTGTAAGAAACGAATCACCCGGACGCTTTTCATGGGGAATCACATTATCGATTATAGAAACCACAACTGTGTATTTGTTTGACCTGGCAATTCTGGCCACAGTTCCAAGACATGGTGCAAGAAACGGTATCCAGTATCTTACAAGAAGAATGTCGGCTCTTTCCTTTTTTATTTTCAGACCTGTTCTTATCCAGTTCAGGGGATTGACTGAATTGAGTTCCCGGACTATTTTTATATCTTCAGGCGGAGGTGAGTCGGTAAGCTGCGTCTTTCCGGGGAATAAAAACCCGGGATATTGTAGCTTAAATGTCCGGATATCAACATCCTTGCATTCTGATATAAGCTGACGCGCAAGCCTTTCATTAAAAGTGGCAAGACCTCCTCTGTAAGGATATGCAGGTCCGAGAAAGGTAATTTTCATCAATCAGAAAATAATCGGT
>JAAYUS010000095.1 GCA_012517605.1 Bacteroidales bacterium | reverse complement strand
CTTACCGTTGCATGGAGTATTCTGGGCTAATTCATTTAAACATATTTTAAAAACAGGGTGTCTTTTACAGGCACCCTGTTTTTTATTCCCTTTCGCTGAAAAATTTAAATCTTTAATTAACGTAAACAAACTGGATAGTATAATCAAATAATGTTACTGCAAAAAGATAATATTATCCTTTTGTCATAATATGTAGTGACATATATCACTTCTTAATAATTGTTAATAATTTCACAAGAGAAAAATTAATTCTACTTTTACCCCGGTTTTTCTAAACCTAAATCAATTATTATGAGCAATGAATGGCTGGTACTATTCTTCGTTGTAGGAGCATTGTTCGTAGGGCTTGTGCTTATACTTGCAGGAATAATAGCTCCAAAATCGATAAACCCTCAGAAATTCGAACCATATGAATGCGGCATCCCGACACAGGGAGTTACCTGGCTTCAGTTCAATGTGGGATATTACCTCTTTGCAATACTTTTCCTTGTTTTCGATGTTGAAACCGTCCTGGTATTTCCCTGGGCCGTGGTCATGAAAGAGGTAGGCCTGGCAGCATTTATCGAAATTGTTATTTTCTTCGTTATACTGGGCCTTGGTCTTTTATACGCCTGGAAAAAACACGCGCTGATATGGGAATAAAAGGAATGAAAGAGGAGGATTTCCATGACAATGAAAGTCTCAATGTTCTAAGGGAATCAGGTTCAAATGTGCTGCTTGCAACAATCGATGATATTATTAACTGGGGGCGGAAGAATTCATTATGGCCCCTTACTTTTGCCACAAGCTGTTGCGGCATTGAAATGATGGCTGCTGGAGCTCCCCGCCACGATTTTGCCAGGTTTGGAATGGAAGTTTACAGGGCCAGTCCCCGTCAGGCCGACGTGATCGTTGTGGCAGGAACAATAGTAAATAAAATGGCTCCTGTTCTGAAGAGACTGTACGACCAGATGTCGGAGCCTAAATATGTTGTTGCAATGGGTGCTTGTGCAATATCAGGGGGACCATTCTTCCTGAATTCATACAGTGTGGTAAAGGGCGTCGACCATATAATTCCCGTCGATGTATTTGTCCCGGGTTGCCCGCCCCGTCCAGAAGCCCTTCTTTACGGCATGCTTCAGCTTCAAAGGAAGATTGAAACCGAAAACATATTGTCGCGCAAAAAACGGAATGAATCACACAACGTAAAATGAAATCAGCATGGAGAAGGCACAGTTGATCGAGCTGGTAAAATCGCTTTGCAGCGATGCTGAAGTAACTGAAGGGAGACAATTTGTTGAGGCCGTTGTACCCGTAAAGGATCTGCATTCCGTCGCTGAACAGCTTAAAACAGATCCGGAAACCGCTTTTGATTTTCTCTTCTGTCTTTCGGGTGTTGATTACGGTAAGGAACTAGGAGTTGTGTATCATGTGCGTTCCACGAAATTGGGTCATTCGATAGTGTTGAAGATCAGGTTTCAGGACAGGGACAACCCGGTTGCCGACTCCGTGACCGATATATGGCTTACTGCGGAATACCATGAACGAGAGGTCTATGATCTGCTGGGTATAAAATTCCGTAACCATCCTGATCTCAGGCGATTCTTCCTTCCCGCATCGGCCGGGTACCCTCTGAGAAAGGATTTTGTTGATGATGAAAACATAGTAGTGAAGAAATAAGCCATGGAAGAAGCTGTTAAGGAACTTATCGACGAGAATCAGGAGTACGTCATCAATATGGGTCCGCAGCACCCGTCAACACATGGCGTGCTGAGGCTTGTCGTTTCACTGAAGGGTGAGATCGTAAAGAACGTGGAACCACATATAGGTTATATACACAGGGGAATAGAGAAGATGTGCGAAAGCATCACCTATCCTCAGATCATACATCTTACAGACAGGATGGATTACCTTTCGGCACATATAAACAATGAAGCAGTCTGCCTCGCAGTAGAAAAAGCCCTTGAAACCGATATTCCCGACCGTATAAAGATCATACGTACAATAATGTCGGAACTTACACGTATCCAGTCGCATCAGCTTTTCTGGGCGACTTACGGTATGGATCTTGGCGGACTTACATGTTTCTTCTACGGCCTTCGCGACAGGGAAAAGATACTTGATATTTTTGAAGAGACCTGCGGGAGCCGTATGATAGTAAGCTATAATTGTCCCGGCGGGCTCATGTATGATATCCATCCGAATTTTCAGAACAGAGTAAAGGAATTCATAAAATATTTCAGGCGTACTCTTCCCGAATATGATCAGCTTCTGACAGGAAATGTCATTTTCAGGGAGAGGACCATGAATGTAGGGAGATTATCGCTCGAAGATGCCATTTCGTATGGTGTTACAGGCCCTTCGGGAAGAGCCTCCGGATTTTCATGCGACGTAAGGAAACATGAGCCATACAGCGCTTACGACAGGGTAAAATTCAACGAGATCACTTTCAACGACGGAGACAGCTATCACAGGTATCTCGTAAGAATGAAGGAGATGTGGGAATCGATGGACATCATTGAACAGCTAATAGATAATATCCCTGAAGGCCCTTATGCCGTAAAGATGAAGCCAGTCATAAAACTTCCTGAAGGTGAATATTACCAGCGTGTCGAGACCGCCCGCGGCGAGCTTGGGGTTTATATTATCAGCGACGGCAACAAAAATCCCTACAGGGTCAAATTTCGGTCACCCAATTTCGTCAACCTTTCTGTTCTGAATCTTATTTCAAAGGATTTCAAAATAGCGGATCTGGTTACAATAGGAGGATCACTTGATCTGGTAATCCCGGATATTGACAGGTAGAGAAGTTTGGAGTGCCTAAAGTTTAAGGTGCCTTAAGTTAAAGAAAGATATATTTAAGTTAAAAAAGATGCCGTTTGACATTTACGATTTTACATCATTTACACAGTGGATCGACACAAGCCTGAGAAGCTCCATGTCGCCCGCAGGGGCCGTGGCAGTTGAATTTCTCATCGTAGGTGTCATGATCCTGTTGTTCTATGCCGTAATAGGACTTTTCCTCGTATATGCCGAGAGGAAAGTATGCGCCTTCATGCAGAACAGGCTCGGACCGAACAGGGTAGGACCATTCGGGATGTTCCAGACAATTGCTGACCTTGTGAAACTTCTTCTTGTTGAGCTTGTGCCAATCAGGAATGCCGATAAATTTCTTTTCAACCTTGCCCCGTTCATTGTTATAACGGCATCGTTCATGGCCATATCGGCGATCCCCTTTGCAAAAGGTCTTCACGCCATCGACCTGAATATAGGTGTACTTTATGTGATTGCCGTATCGGCTATGGGAGTAATAGGTGTGCTTCTTGCCGGCTGGTCGAGCAACAATAAATATTCGCTGATCGGTGCAATGAGAAGCGGGGCCCAGATCGTAAGTTACGAGCTGTCAGTGGGATTATCGCTTATCACAATTGTAATCCTTGCAGGTTCAATGCAGCTCTCCGAAATAGTCAATGCCCAGAGCACAGGGTGGTTTATTTTCAAAGGTCATATACCAGCTTTCATCGCTTTTGTCATATTCCTCATCTCAAGTACTGCCGAGACAAACAGGGGACCCTTTGATCTGGCAGAAGCCGAGTCGGAGCTTACCGCAGGTTATCATACTGAATATTCAGGGATAAAATTTGCCTTCTTCTTCCTTGCCGAATACATGAACATGTTCATTGTGGCATCGATCGCGGCAACTGTCTTTTTGGGAGGATGGATGCCATTTCACATTGGAAGCTGGAATGGGTTCAATGCCATAATGGATTATTTACCTCCTTTTATCTGGTATCTGCTCAAGACATTCTTCGTCGTTTTTCTTATGATGTGGTTTAAATGGACATTTCCCCGTCTGAGAATTGACCAGCTTCTTACGCTAGAATGGAAATACCTGCTTCCGATAAACATGATGAATGTGCTCATCATGGCATTTATTGTATTGATGGGATGGCATTTCTGATGATTTTTGAAAATGAAACGGGATGAAAAGTATTATTGACTATATAAAGGAAATTATATCGGCAGTCTGGTCTCTTCTGAAGGGGATGCAGGTTACAGGCTATTATTTCATACGCCCGAAGACAATAGTCACTCAGAAGTATCCTGAGAACAGAAAAACGCTGGTGATGATGGAAAGATTCAAGGGGGAAGTCGTTATGCCGCATAATGAAAAAAATGAACACAAATGCACTGGCTGCGGGATATGTGAGATCAACTGCCCGAACGGGACCATCGAGATCATTTCAAAAACCATAACAACGGAGGACGGGAAGAAAAAAAGGGTTATAGACAAACATATATACCGTCTGGGGATGTGTACATTCTGTGCTTTATGTGTTAAAACCTGTCCCTCAAACGCCCTCGCATTTTCGCAGGAGTTCGAGCATGCAGTGTTTAACAAGGCTCTTCTGACAAAGGTCCTGAATAAACCTGGTTCACAATTAATGAAAGGAGTTGAGTGATGACACTTAATCAGTTAATGTTCGTTCTGTTTGGCCTGATGCTTATCGTCTTCGGCATCCTTACAGTAACCAGCCGAAGGATATTAAGGGCGGCCGTTTATCTCCTGTTTGTCCTGGTTTCGACGGCAGGTCTTTATTTTATGCTTAACTACCAGTTCCTGGCCGCTGTTCAGCTTACGCTTTATGCAGGAGGTATCGTTGTACTTATTATATTCTCGATACTTCTTACAAGCCATATAAGCCAGAAATTTGAGCCTGTCGGATTGAAAAAATCCATTTTCTCGGCCCTTGCCGCCATTACTGGAGCAATTGTAACAATTGTTACAATTCTCGACTTTCAGTTTTCAGCAACAGCAGAAGCTGCAAGGGAAATTGACATGAAAGTGATAGGAAAAAGCCTCCTTGCGACAGGACGTGACGGATATGTCCTTCCATTTGAGGTAATCTCCATCCTGCTTATAGCCGCGATGATAGCAGCAATAGTTGTAGCCAAAAAGGGCGGACCAAAAAAATCAGTCTCTGACAATTAAACAGTTGTGATATGAATGCAGGAATACCATTATCTTATTTCCTTATCCTGGCAGCCTTAATGTTCTTTACGGGAATTTATGGTTTCCTGACCAGGAGAAACCTGATCACCATCCTGATGTCTGTCGAGCTGATACTTAATTCGGTTAACATAAATATGCTAGCGTTCAACAGGTACCTTTATCCACATAAACTTGAAGGATTTTTCTTCAGTTTGTTTGTCATAGCTGTTGCAGCTTCGGAGGCTGCAGTGGCAATAGCAATAATCATAAACATTTACAGAAGGTTCACGACAATCAACGTCGAAGATGTTAACGAAATGAAATACTGATTGATAAACTGACAGACAAAACTATGATCAATTTCAGCTATACTGTATTAATACTTCTCATCCCTTTCCTGATGTTCATCCTGCTCGGTCTTGCCGGGCATAAACTGAAAGCGGGATTATCAGGCCTTCTTGGTACGGCCGGTCTGGCTGCAGTGACTTTTCTGAGTTATCTGACAGCATATTTCTATTTCTTTGGCACTGACAAAGCTGAAGGAGCTTTTCAGAAAATCACGGCATTCAGCTTTACATGGCTCCCTCTGACGGATAAACTGCATGTCGACATTGGACTGCTTCTTGATCCTATCTCGGTGATGATGCTTATTGTTGTAAGCACAGTATCATTCATGGTACATATTTACAGTCTGGGCTATATGAAGGGAGAACGCGGGTTTGAAAGGTTTTTTGCCTTCCTCTCACTTTTCACATTCTCGATGCTCGGCCTTGTGGTGGCAACAAACATTTTCCAGATGTATATAAGCTGGGAGCTTGTAGGCGTTTCTTCCTATCTGCTCATAGGTTTCTATTATGAAAAGCCTTCAGCGGTAAGGGCAGCAAAGAAGGCTTTTATCGTGACCAGGTTTGCCGATATGGGTTTTCTTATAGGTATACTTATACTTTCGTTCATCACAAAGACTTTTGACTTTATTACACTTACAGATCCTGATGGAACTGCCATGACACAGGGAAGCGGTATATCATTCCTTGGCCTTTCGGTTATGACATGGTCGATGATATTCGTTTATCTCGGCGGGGTCGGCAAATCGGCGATGTTCCCGTTTCATATCTGGCTCCCTGATGCAATGGAAGGCCCCACACCGGTTTCGGCACTTATCCATGCAGCAACGATGGTAGTTGCAGGCGTCTACCTTGTGGCCAGGATGTTCCCCGTTTATGTCATTTCAGCCCCGGTTGCCCTTGAGGTGGTAGCATATGTAGGGGCATTCTCATCACTTTTTGCCGCGATAATTGCCTGCACGCAGACGGATATAAAAAGAGTGCTGGCATATTCAACCATGTCGCAGATAGGTTACATGATGCTTGCACTTGGCGTTTCGGGCTACGGGGGCCATGAGGGTCTTGGGTTCATGGCATCAATGTTCCATCTGTTCACACATGCAATGTTCAAAGCCCTTCTTTTCCTCGGCGCCGGAGCCATAATTCATGCTGTTCACAGCAACCATATGACAGATATGGGAAACCTTCGCAGATACCTGCCTGTTACACATATAACATTCCTTATTGCCTGTCTGACAATAGCGGGAGTCCCTCCGTTCTCGGGTTTCTTTAGCAAGGATGAGATACTTACGGCAGCCTTTCATCATAACAAAATCCTGTTCTTTGTCGAGTATGCCGTAGCAGGGATAACTGCATTTTACATGTTCCGGCTTTATTTCAGCATATTCTGGGGAAATGAGACACATTATCATCATACTCCGCATGAGGCTCCGGCAACAATGACGGTTCCGCTTATAATTCTTGCCGCTGGTTCAGCTCTGGCCGGTTTTATTCCGTTCAGCAGGCTTATTACCTCCGACAGCTTACCCTTTGAATCTGAAATTGAGTGGGCCGTGGCCATCCCCTCCGTTCTTATCGGTTTAGCCGGAATCGCCATGGCCTATGTTATGTACAGCAGGAAGAATGCAATACCGGATAAGGTTGCCGCATCTCTCGGCTATGCATATAAATGGGCATATAACAAATTCTATATTGATGAGATATATCTTTTTGTGACAAAAAAAATAATCTTCAGGTATATATCGGAGCCGGTGGCATGGTTCGACAGGCATATTGTTGACGGAACAATGAACGCAATAGCTTCAGTTACCCAGGCTGTTTCCTTCAGGATCAGGGGATTCCAGTCGGGACAGCTGCAGAAGTATGCATTTGTATTTGTTTCCGGGACTGTTCTGTTTGTCCTGATTTTTATTTACCTGTGGAGGTAATAACGAAATATTGACTTTTATATGGATATTTTAACATTGTTTGTGGTAATTCCGGTTCTGACCATGGCAGGGATCATCCTTGTAAAGGATTTGAACAGGGTAAGGGTTGCTGCAGCTGTCGGAATGGGGATCCAGCTCCTGCTTTCTGCCCTGCTGATATTTCTTTATGTTTCAGCCAGGAATGGCGGCAATACTGATGAGATGCTTTTTGTAAGGGATCTTGTCTGGTTTAAAACCTTTAATATTCATTATACTGTAGGTGTTGACGGTATTTCCGTAGCGATGATTGCCCTTACCTCACTTGTGGTTTTTGCAGGTATATTTGCTTCATGGGAGGTTGATTTTCTGACAAAAGAGTTTTTTGTCTCACTCATTCTTCTTGCAACAGGTGTTTTCGGGTTCTTCATCTCGCTCGACTTGTTCACCATGTTTCTTTTTTATGAGCTGGCAGTTATCCCGATGTATCTACTTATAGGGATCTGGGGAAGCGGACCCAAGGAGTATTCGGCAATGAAGCTGACCCTTATGCTGATGGGCGCATCTGCAATTCTCCTTCTGGGAATCCTGGGGATCTATTTCAATTCTGCTCCAGCCGGAGGTCAGCTGACTTTCAACATTCAGGAGATAGCCAGACATACTATACCAATGCAGGCCCAGTACCTATTCTTTCCCATGACTTTCGTGGGATTTGGTGTGCTCGGGGCTTTGTTCCCATTCCATACATGGTCGCCCGACGGACACTCTTCAGCGCCTACTGCAGTTTCGATGCTGCATGCCGGAGTACTTATGAAACTCGGAGGTTACGGGGCATTCAGGGTAGCTATTTACCTGATGCCTGAAGCTGCACATGAACTGTCGTGGATCTTTATAATACTCACATCAATAAGTGTTGTTTATGGTGCGTTCGGAGCCATAGTTCAGAAAGACCTTAAATACATCAATGCCTATTCGTCGGTGAGCCACTGCGGACTTGTCCTTTTTGCCATTCTTATGATGAATAAGACAGCCCTTAACGGAGCAGTGATACAAATGATCTCGCACGGACTGATGACAGCACTTTTCTTTGCCCTTATAGGAATGATATATGGCCGGACGCATACGCGCATGATAAACGAGATGGGCGGACTTATGAAAATCGTACCTTTCCTTTCGGTAGCCTATGTTATAGCCGGTCTTGCTTCACTCGGGCTGCCCGGACTCAGCGGATTTGTTGCCGAGATGACGGTTTTTGTCGGAGCTTTCCAGCATCCTGACCTGTTCCACAGGGTTGTTACCATTGTTGCGATAACATCAATTGTAATTACTGCTGTTTACATTCTAAGGGTAATTGCTATACTTCTCCTGGGCCCGTCAACCAATGAGCACTATGATCATTTAAGGGATGCCAGATGGTATGAGAAGGTTTCAGTAGTGACCCTTATCACATTCATTGCGATAATAGGAATGGCGCCCTTCCTTCTGACATCACTGTTAAGTACAGGCATTCAGCCAATCATAGATAAAATACTTGCTTATGCTCAATTTTAATTTTACTAATATCACTCCGGATAACAATAGAATATGACTCTGAGAGATTTTTTACTTATGCGGCAGGAACTGCTGCTTATAGTTGCAACACTGCTGATACTGTCGGCAGAAATATTCAGGGATCCGGAGAAAAAACGGTCACCAGACCTTTTTGCACTGATCCTATTTGCAATTGTCACGTTCGCAGGTTTTCTCCCTTCAGAAACAGGGACCCTTTTTGGCGGCATGTATGAAGTAACGGATACACGTCTGATCATGAAGAATATCCTCAATGCAGGTGTTCTTATCGTACTTCTTCAATCAGTTTCATGGCTTGGCAGAAAGGAGTATGAAGGGAGGACCAGCGAGTACCATATCATCCTGCTGTCAACACTTGCAGGCATGGATTTCATGATATCAGCAGGTCATTTCCTGATGTTTTATATAGGGCTTGAACTTGCCACAATTCCGCTTGCCGCGCTTGTAGCATACGACCGTTTCAGCAACAAATCGGCTGAAGGCGGTATAAAGCTTATCCTTATATCAGCCCTTTCCTCAGGCATCCTGCTTTACGGGCTGTCGATGATTTACGGAACTACAGGTTCGCTGTATTTTGATGAGGTCGCACGCCTTTTCAGAAACGGGAACCTTGAGATACTGGCTTTTATCTTTTTCTTTTCCGGGATGGCGTTCAAAATATCAATCGTTCCTTTCCACCTGTGGACTGCAGACGTATATGAAGGAGCCCCGGTCAACATTACTTCATATCTTTCTGTTATCTCAAAAGGTGCAGCAGCCTTTATCTTCATAATTGTCCTGTTCAGGGTATTTCCTGTAATAATTGAAAGCTGGCAGAAGCTGATTTATGTTACAGCTGTCCTTACAATGACTATAGGTAATCTTTTCGCAATAAGGCAGCAGAATCTGAAAAGATTCCTTGCATTCTCGTCAATATCTCAGGCCGGATACCTGCTTCTCGGATTTATTGGAGGCACCCAGACAGGTATGGCGTCGGTAATTTATTACATACTCGTTTATGTGTTCTCAAATCTTGGAGCATTTGGCGTTGTAGCAGCTATATCAAATTCTTCAGGCAGGGAAAACATCGGCGATTACAACGGACTTTACAGGACCAATCCGGGTTTAAGCCTGGTAATGCTCCTTGCTCTCTTTTCGCTGGCAGGGATACCACCATTTGCCGGGTTTTTTGGTAAGTTCTTCCTTTTCACCGCTGCTGCGCAGAAAGGATATTATATCCTTGTGCTTATTGCAGTTCTGAATACAATAATCTCATTGTATTATTACCTGCTTGTGGTCAAGGCAATGTTCATAGTTAAGAATGAAACTCCAATCGGGAGTTTCAATAGCGATCTTCCTACAAAAATTGCTTTAGGGATCTGTGTTGCCGGTATTGTTATTATTGGTTTCGCCGGCATTATATTTGAGATGATCAGGAATAGTAGTTTCGGAGTATGATAAAATTGTTCCGGTTATGTCGTTAAACAATGCAAAACATATTGTGGGAGAGATTGACGGAGTACGATGTACAATAGTCGAATCGGGAATAACACTTGATCGTGCAGCGTTCCTGACTTCCCTCCTCCGTGAGAATAATCTTGAAGTAATGGAAATGGTAACACCGCCTTCAGCAGAAGGTGAAGAGCCTTTATATACAATCGGGGTTACCGATCTTGTTTTTAATCCTGTCTTTGCCGTGTATGAGCGAAGGCTCAGAACTCCCGAGGGTGAAGTTGTCACTCCCGGGTACTGGAAAACAGGGAACTTTTAAAACGGTCATTTGTTTAATAGTTGGTTAATGCCGGCTGAATAAAATGATAAACGTTCCAGCTTCCGGAAAGAAAAGAGTAGTAATTGCAGGATGCGGTTTTGCTGGCCTGACGCTTGCAAAAAAACTCAGAAATTCGCCTTTCCAGGTAGTTGTCATCGACAAGCATAACTATCACCAGTTCCAGCCGCTTTTTTACCAGATAGCCTCTGCCGGACTGGATGCGAGTTCAATAATATTTCCTATAAGAAAGATCTTTCAGAAATACAGCGATTTTTATATCCGCAAAGCTCTTGTGGAAGAAGTGAAAAGAGACGAGAACCAGCTTGTGACATCAATCGGCAGGTTGGATTATGATTATCTTGTTCTTGCTCATGGCGCTACCAATGCGTTCTTCGGATCTGAAAAGATGCAGAGATATTCAAAAGGGATGAAATCGATAGGCGAAGCCCTCGAATTAAGGAACTCGCTTCTCCTGAATTTTGAGAATGCCGTTGCTGCAGTGAATAGTGAGGAACAGGAGCGGCTCCTTCATATAGTTATCATTGGAGGAGGCCCCTCAGGGGTCGAAATTGCAGGTGCTCTTGCCGAAATGAAGGAATTTGTCATTTACAAAGACTATCCCGAGCTTAAGGGCAAGACAGTCGAAATTTATCTTCTTGAGGGCAGTGACCGTCTTCTTGGAACCATGACTCCGAAATCGTCACAAAAAGCCAGGGAGTTTCTTGAAAATATGGGGGTAAAAGTTCTTACAGGGACATTTGCGACTGACTGTGATGATAAAAGTGTTACAACAAGCAGGGGCGAGGTAATAAAAACGGGGCTCATAATCTGGACGGCAGGCATAACGGGAAACAGGCTGAAAGGATTTTCGGAAGATCAGACTGGTAAGGGCGGGAGGTTCATTGTTGACAGATACAGCAGGATAAAAGGATGTTGGAATATTTTTGCCATTGGTGATATAGCGCTGATGACAGAAGAAAAATATCCTTCAGGCCATCCGCAGGTGGCCCAGGTGGCAATACAGCAGGCAAAGCATCTTGCTGAAAACCTGAAGAGAATTTCAGAAAAAAAGGCTCTCAGCGAGTTTTCCTACAGGGATCTGGGATCGATGGCGACGATAGGAAAGCATCTTGCGGTGGTAGAACTTCCGCGTTTCCGCTTCCAGGGCGCATTCGCATGGTTCGTCTGGATGTTCATTCACCTGATGAGCATAATAGGAGTCAGGAACAAGCTTCTTATCTTCATAAACTGGGCATGGAAGTATTTCACATACGACCAGTCGCTGAGACTTATCCTCAGAACAAAGGGAACAACATAGAATTTACAGTTCCTTCATTTTTAGTCCGGGCCTTTTCAGTATTTTTACCTGATCTTTCACATTATTTTCCATACAAATATTTACGACATGGAACTACCGGCACTTTCCGATATTCAATCTGCACACAGGCGTATAATTCCGTTTATTCACAGAACCCCTGTTCTCACTTCGCGTTTGCTTGACAGTATTGCGGGGTGCGAGATGTTTTTCAAATGCGAGAATTTCCAGAAGGTCGGAGCTTTCAAATTCAGAGGAGCGACAAATGCTGTCCTTTCACTTACAGACGACCAAAAAAAGGCCGGTGTTGTGACACATTCATCGGGGAACCATGCTGCAGCACTGGCGCTGGCAGCAGGGATGAATGGCATAAGGGCATTTATAGTCATGCCGGAGAATGCTCCTTCGGTAAAAAAAGATGCAGTTGCCGGCTACGGCGCATTGATAACCTTCTGCAAACCTACCCTGCAGGCTCGTGAGGAGACCTGCCGCAATATTATGGAAACAGAAGGGGCCACTCTTGTCCATCCCTATGACAATTTTGGTGTTATCTGCGGACAGGGCACGGCATCGCTTGAACTCCTTGAAGAAATAAATGATCTGGATGTGGTAATTGCTCCGGTTGGAGGCGGGGGACTTATGAGCGGGACCTCAACCTGCGTAAAGGGCATAAGCAGGAAGACAGTTGTTATAGGAGCAGAGCCTCTGAATGCCAATGATGCCTGGAAATCATTCACAACGGGAATACTTACCCCTTCTGTTAATCCTTTAACAATCGCCGACGGCCTTCTCACCTCGTTAAGCGAGCTTACATTCTCAATAATCAGGAAGAATGTGGATGATATTTTTACGGTCAGTGAGGAGTCGATAATAAGTGCGATGAAACTAGTGTGGGAACGCATGAAAATTATTATCGAACCATCATCAGCGACAGTATTTGCAGTGGTAATGGAAAACCGGCAATTCTTCAGGGGGAAGAGGACCGGGCTTATTATTTCCGGGGGGAACGTCGATCTGAAAAAACTCCCTTTCTGAAATCCCGGTCATTTTTCAGGAATGGCTTTCCTGAAATAAGCTGTTATGGGATAATGATCTGAATACCTGATCTTCCGTATTTCAAACCAGGTGCATTCAAATTCATCTCCATAAAGGATATAATCGATCCTGTTGGGCGGATAGTTGCCCTTGTAGGTGAAACCTGCCCCGTATCCTGATTTTACAAAAGCATCTTTCAGGCCTTTTCTGATTTTCCTGTATGAATATGATACCGGAGTATCGTTGAAATCCCCGGCAACTATTACCGGATAAGGCGATCTGTTTATTCTTTCCTTTACATTCTGTGCCTGGTCGGCTCTTCTCGCGAAACCCTGACGCAGACTTGCAGAAATGCTCCTTATCTCATATAAAGTCTCCTTGTTGTCAGAACCTGCAGTCAGTTCGGCAAGGAATGTCTTTTCCATCCTGTTCAGATGGAACGACTGGAGGTGATTGTTGAAGAGCCTAATCGTATCATTACCCCTGACAAGATCGGTATAAATTGAAAGACTCGAAGATTTTTCATGCACTATATCACCCCTGTATGCCATCGGGAATCTTGAAAGGGTGGCTATGCCGTAGAATCTGTTCTTTCCGGTCGGGATAACCTTGAAATGTGAAAAATATTTCCCTCCCAGGGCTGCTTTGATCTCTCTTTCTTTGGCTCCGGGGTCTCCTATTATATAGATCTCCTGAAGGCAGATAATGTCAGCCTGACTGTTTTTAAGAAGATCGAGAATCCTTTTTTCGGAATTGCTGTTTTTCTTACCCTCAAAATAGTTGAACAACCTGACATTATAGCTCTGGACCTCAAATGTACCTGTTTTATCCCCTGAAGGCTTGCTAAGCTTTATATAGTTGGAAAAATGGGTTATGCCTCCGGCGATTACTGCAATCGAAATCAATGCCTCCCATTTTATTATCACTGCCCAGATGAATGCAAAAACAACATTGATAAAAAGGAGATAAGGGTAGGCCAGTCCGAATAATGCTGGAAACGCGCAAACGGAGGGATTTATGTGAACAGACAGATATGATAAAATCAGCGACAGTGCAAACAGGATATTTGCTCCAAGAAAGATCCGGTAGAGTAATTTTCTCAAGTTACACTTTTTAGTAATGGCGAATTTATTGCAATTCGTTAATTATTAGAAGACAGGTGAATCTGTTTTTGACGAGACCCGCAATAAGGTTTACGAATGTAACTGAATAATGGATCAGTTTTTCTTCTGGCTTTCCCTGAAAAGAAGATCTTTTTCATCTTTTGTAAGACTGTCATATCCGCCTTTGGATATTTTGTCGAGGATCTTATTGATCTTCTCCTGACGTTCAGCTCTGGCTTTATTGTATTCGTAATCGTTAGCTGTCTTCTTTTTGTATGTCACTTTCATCTTTCTGCCCGGCCTGAAGAAAGTAACAATGGAATCTATTATTTTGTTTATCCCCTTGCCAAGATCACGTCCCCGGCGAAGATTTAAAGTATAAAGATACCCGATCAATGCTCCGCCCATATGTGCAAGCTTTCCACCCGAGTTTACGGAAAAGTCCATCACCGAGGTAAGTACAAAGATTGCCAGTGCAATCCATTTTATTTTAATCCGCCCAAGCAGAAACAGGGTTACCGTATAATCAGGTACGTATGCTGCAATTGCAATTACAATTGCCATAACAGATGCTGAGGCGCCAATAGCGACCGATTCAGCCGTCACATCCCTGAATACCGGAAAAATGTTGAATGAAAGTATATAGACTGCAGCTCCTGCGACACCCCCGAGAAGGTATACGGATACAAGCTTTTTCTGATCGAGATATTCGAGAAAGATGAGTCCGAACCACCAGAGCCACAGCATATTGAAAAGGATATGAAGTATATCCTTGTGCGTGAACATGTATGTCACAATTGTCCACGGCCTCAGCAAAAGTGCATGGAGTGAGGATGGGACCGAAAAGAAATTCAGAATGTTGACAGAGAGATATTCATTCTTCAGAAGATAACCTATCACTGATCCTGCCGAGATCACCAGGAAGACCCCTATGTTGATGTAAATTAATTTAATAAGAGTGCTGCCGTTCCTGAAGGTCCTTTTAATGTCGTCCCAGATTCCCATTAATAGAATGTTTTGGTCGTTTTTCTCCAGTATTTAATAAGAAAATATCCAAAAAGCATGCCTCCGAGGTGGGCTGCATGAGCAACGTTGCTGCCAGGCTGGGTAACGGCAAGTACGAGTTCAAGGGCGCCATAACCGAGAACAAACCATTTGGCTTTTATCGGGATCGGAGGGAAAAGGAGCATAAGTTCAGTATTCGGGAAAAGCATTCCAAACGCGAGAAGAACGCCGAAAATTGCACCGGAGGCTCCTACTGTCGGTATGTAAAGCACCATCTGGAGGCTTTTCATAACATCATTTGTAAAGACCTGTCCCTGGCTGAGATATGCGGCGCCGTCGCTTAGAACAGTCTGAAGCTGTTCGGAGCTGATGGAGTTCATCAGTTTCATATACTGGAACATGATCACAGTTTCGTGGGTAAGAGCTGCTCCGAGCCCGCAAATCATATAGAATATGAAAAACCTTTTCGGCCCCCAGACATTCTCAAGTATCCCTCCAAATATATAAAGGGCATACATATTGAAAAACAGATGCCAGAAGTTCGCATGCATAAACATGTGAGTCAGGATCTGAAGCGGCCTGAACATATCCGATTTGGGAAAATAGAGCCCCAGAATCGTTGTTAGATCGATGCCCAAAACACCCTGAACAGTCCATGTGGCAATGAGCATAAGGATGTTGATAAGAATCAGGTTTTTTACAACCGGGGGCAGTGCCAGAAATCCTCTTCCGTATCCGTTCATTAATTGTCAGTTAAAGAATTCATTAGTCCAAATAGCTCGTAAATATAGTATTATCGTAATCTTTTATCAATTTCTTCAAGCGTTAAAATGTTTATTACCGGTTTCCCTTTAGGCGAATAGTTCGGCGACTTGCATGAGAACAATGTGTCAAAAAGGTCTTCCATCTCATTCTTCACAAGGGTTTTCCCATATGGAATTGCAGAAGCACATGCCATTGCTGCCGCAACCTTTTCCTTCGCATCAGTTGATGGATCAGTCTGTGTGTTCTTATACTCCTCCAGTAAAATCTCCAGCATCATAAGCGGATCAGCCGATCCTATGTCGGATGGACGTGCGGTTATTGTAACAGTGCTGTTCTCAGGAAATTCAAGCCTGAATCCAAGCAGTTCCAGTTCAATCAGTATTTCCTTAAGAAGATAAATATCAGCAGGATTCATCTGTGTGGTGACGGGATACAACTCTGTCTGGCTGATACTCGCGTTGTTGTTGAGATAAGCAAGGAATTTTTCAAAAAGTATTCTTTCGTGAGCCCTTTTCTGATCGATGATCATCAGTCCCGACCGCACCGGACAAACTATATATTTGCCTTTTATCTGAAAGAATCTTCTTTCTGTCTCAATTCTCAGAGACGACTCTTCTTCACGACCGAGGGCAGTGTAAAGCCGCTCCCATCCTGAAATGTTTTCCCTTTCGAACTTCTCTATCAGCCTGTTGTGATCGGTCAGGCGATCTTCGCCGGCGAAAGGATCATAGGAAGGATCCAATTCGATCGGAGGCGGTTCAGGTATCCCTTTGAAAGAGGAACTGACAGGGATATCAATAAATGCTTCGCCTTCGAAATCGATGGAAGGAACAATGTTGAACCTGCCCAGAGCCTCTTTCACCGATGCCATAAGGATCTGCCATATCGCCCTCTCATCCTCGAATTTTATTTCTGTTTTTGTGGGATGTATATTTATGTCGATCGAAGCCGGATCCGTTTCCATGAAAATGAAATATGAAGGAACAGATTCAGGGGGAAGAATATTCTGATATGCTTCCACAACCGCCTTATGAAAATATGGATGTTTCATAAAACGGTTGTTCACAAAGAAAAACTGTTCACCATAGGTTCTCCTGGCATTTTCAGGTTTCCCTATAAAGCCTTTGATTGTAATAAGTGTTGTGGAAGTCTCAAGGGTTATAAGGTCATTGTTAATCTGCCGTCCGAAGATCCCTATTATTCTCTGCCTCAGGTTCCCGGTCCCGAGGTTGTAAATCTCATTGTCATTATGGTGAAGTGAGAACCTTATTCCGGGATGTGCCAGCGCTATCTTCTGAAACTCGGTGATAATGTGCCTCATTTCAGTATTATCCGATTTCAGGAATTTTCTCCTTGCCGGTATGTTATAGAACAGGTTTTTGACTGCAAAGCCTGAGCCGGCAGGACAGCTGCATGGCTCCTGGAGCTCGACCTTCGACCCGTTTATTATTATGATTGTGCCGGAATCTTCCTCCCTTTTCCTGGTCTTTAATTCCACCATTGCAACTGCTGCTATTGAAGCAAGAGCTTCACCCCTGAATCCTTTTGTCCTTATTGCAAAAAGATCGTTTGCCGATGAGATCTTTGAAGTGGCATGCCTCTCAAATGATAGCCTGGCATCTGTCTCGGACATTCCTGTTCCGTCGTCTATTACCTGGATAAGCGTTCTTCCGGAATCCTTAATAATTACTTTTATATTCTCAGCACCGGCGTCAACTGAATTCTCCATTAATTCCTTTACAACTGATGCAGGCCGCTGAATCACCTCTCCTGCAGCTATCTGGTTGGCGACCGAATCGGGTAAAAGTTTTATAATATCCGGCATCTGTGAATAGGTATTTCTATCAAAAGGTTCATAATCATTATAGTATAAGTGAGTTAAAATGGATAAAACTGATTTTTGAACCTCCTGCAAATATAAGTATATTTGCATCATTACTTTTTAAGGGGAAATCCACATTTAAGGATAACATATTTTTGTTATTTTGAACAACTTCAAATAATAAAGGTAAATTGATAATGAGAAAATTCTGCTATTTTCCGGTTTTTATGCTTTTTCTTTTTACTGCGGGATGCAGCAAGCAATCCGATTCCGATAATCTGAAAGTGATGACATTGAATCTGCGGTATGATAATCCTCGCGACAGTATAAACGCCTGGCCGAACCGGGCCCGGTTGGTAAGTGATTTTCTGAACAGCGAAAGGCCTGATCTTCTGGGAATGCAGGAAGTTCTTGTCAATCAGTATGACTATCTCGACTCAGTTCTTGTTGGTTACAGCTCGATAGGCGTTGGAAGGAGTGACGGGGCAAAGGGAGGTGAAATGAATCCGGTTTTTTTCAGGAACGACAGGTTCGAACTTATAAGGACAAAGACATTCTGGCTCTCAGAGACGCCGGAGATACCAGGATCACGATCGTGGGGTGCAGGTCTTCCAAGGATCGTTACCTGGGTTGAGTTATCTGAGAAGAGCACCCATATGCATTTTTATTTTTTCAACACTCACTTTGCACACGATTCAGATTCGGCAAGAATAATGAGCTCGAGGCTACTCCTCGAAAAAGTTGACAGCATTTCCGCAGGGTTTCCCTTTGTCATAACCGGTGATTTTAATATGCTCATTTCCTCAAAAGGATACGAGATACTGACAGGGCCCTTCGAAAGCGTTCCCCTTCTCCTTGATACATATGCTGTTTCTCATAAGAGACCGGTAGGGCCCGCTTATACATTTAACGGTTTCTCCGACAGTACAAGCGCCGGACGAATAGATTATATCTTTGTGCGAAAAGGCATGGAAGTACTTGAGCACCGGACTTTTATCAAGAAGCTACACGGAGTGTTCATTTCCGACCACTGGCCGGTAATGGCGAAGATCTCCCTTAAACTTCCTTCATGACCGTTTGATCAGGCTGTTTTCCTGTAACGTCTGACTGCAAATGCTGTGAAAAACACAGCTATTGCAGCCAGGGAATAAATGTCCCTTAGAATATCGCTTAAGGTTGATCCTTTCAGCATTACCATCCTGTTAATCCTCATTATATAGGCTACCGGATTGATAAGGTCAATTTTCTGGGCCCACGCCGGCATGCTTTCAAGAGGCGTGAAAATACCGCTCATAAGGATGAAGATTATCATGCAGAAGAATGCAATGAACATGAATTGCTGCTGGGTCCCTGAAAATGTTGAAATGAAAATGGCAAACCCGAGTACGGCAACAAGAAACACTGATGCACTCAGGAAAAGCAGCGCAATACTTCCCTCAAAAGGTATATGGAAAAATATCCTTCCAATGACAAGACCAAGTGTAAGATCGGCAAGTCCTATTATCAGGAAAGGAACCATCTTGGCAATAATGAACTGGTGTTTCCTTACCGGCGTGACATTTATCTGCTCAATGGTCCCTATCTCCTTTTCCCTTACAAGGTTAAGCCCGGCAAGAATAAATCCGATGGCTGTGACAAGTATGCCAAGTATTCCCGGCAGCATATAAAACTTATAATTGAGCATCTCATTGTACCAGTACCTGTTGTTGATATTGATTACCGATGCCTGAACGGGCTGGACATAATTTATGTTTTGCATTATCAGGTCTGAATTGAAATCGCGGATGACCCCATTCAGATAAGCCCATGATAGCTGGGCGCTTGAGGCATTGATCGCATTTACAGTGGCAAGAAGATGGGCAGGTTTTCCTAAACCGGCGTCCCTGCCGAAATTCTCGGGAATATGAAGTACAAGGTTGCATTTGTCCTCAAGAAGCAGCCTGTTGCCCTCCTCTTCTGAAAATGTCGTGTTGGTGATCCTGAAGAAAGTCGAACCTTCGAGCCGATTTATCAGGCTGCGCGATATGGTCGACATGTCCTGGTCGATTATGCAGATCCTGACTTCCCTGATCTCGAACGTAACGGCAGGTACCAGGATAAGCATCTGCACTATCGGTACTCCGAATATGGCCCTTCCGATAAACTTATTCCGGAATATCTGGATGAATTCTTTTCTTATCAGATAAAGTATCGTTCTCATTCTGATTTATTTATTATGCCCTGCCTGAAGGCTGAATGACATGGCAATCATTGTAATCTGATTTTGAAGTTCCTGACGCTCAGAGCTATAAACAACACGGTGAACCCAGTCAGTATAAGAGTCTCCTTCCACACATAAAGAAATCCTGTCCCTTTTATCATGATATTCTTTATTATCACTATAAAATATCTTGGCGGAAGTATTGAACTAATCCATCCGTATATTTCAGCCATATTTTCTATAGGGAAGATAAATCCGGACAGAAGGATTGTAGGAAGCATCATTCCCACAAGGGAAATAAAGATTGCCTGCTGCATTGTGCCTGATACGGTTGATATAAGGATGCCCAGTGAAAGGCTCATCATGATGTACAGCATGCTTTCTCCGAGAAGAAGTGCAAGGCTTCCCTTTACGGGAAGGTCAAAAACAAACCATGAGAGGAGAAGAATGACTATCACATCAATGAATGAGAGCAGGAAATATGGCATCACCTTGCCAAGTATTATCTGTATTGGTTTAAGTGGTGATACAAGCAATACCTCCATGGTTCCGAACTCCTTTTCGCGGGTTATTGTGACTGATGTCATGAGGGCGCAGATAAGGATCATGATGAGTGTTATCACGCCCGGTACAAACATATAATGGCTTTTAAGTCCGGGATTATAAAACATCCTTACTTCAGGCCGTACAATGAGGGCAGCTCCTGCAGCCTGGCCGGCCAAATCCATGTTGAAGTCAGATATTATCGCCGTCATGTAGTTTGTCACGAGTGTGGCCACATTCGGTTCTGACCCGTCGGCAATGATGGATATTTCGCCTTTGCCGCGGCTTACCAGGTTGCGTCCGAAGTCATTTTCAAAAATTACAACAGCCTTTGTCCCCCCTTTTTTGAAGATCCTGTCAATGTCATCCTGACTGGCAAGATCGCCGGTTTTTGTAAAAAAACCAGATGAGCAAATCTTATCTGTCAGCTGTCTTGTAATCTCATCTTTCGACTGATCAAAAAATGCCACCCCTGCATTTTTGATGTCGGTGCTTACGACATAACCGAACAGGAGAATCTGTGCGGCAGGGATCCCGAACAATATTATCAGGGTGCGGTAATCCCTGCTTATATGGAGGAATTCTTTCTTTACAAAGCCAAGGAAACGTTTCATGTCATGCTGTGTGTAAGCGGCCGTTGGGCCGTGCAATTTTTACAAATACCTCCTCTACCGATGAGGCATTATATTTTTTCCTGAGTTCCGCAGGTGTATCGAGAGCCACTATTCTTCCTTCGTTCATTATTGAAATCCTGTCGCAATATTCAGCCTCATCCATATAATGTGTTGTTACAAATACTGTTATGCCCCTTGATGCTGTTTCGTAGATCATTTCCCAGAACTGTCGCCTTGTTACAGGATCGACACCTCCTGTAGGCTCATCGAGAAATACAATTCCCGGATCATGAAGTACGGCAACCGAGAACGCGAGCTTCTGCTTCAGACCGAGGGGAAGGGAAGAAATAAGGGTGTCGGCATAATTTTCAAAATTCAGTCTGCCAAGGAGTTCGGCAGTACTTTCCTTTATCAGCTGCCTGCTCATCCCGTATATCCCACCGTAAAGAGTAATGTTTTCCCTCACTGTAAGGTCTTCATAAAGAGAAAACCTCTGGCACATATAGCCAATAACCTGCTTGATCTTTTCGGGCTGCCGTCTTGCTGAGAACCCTGAAACGACAGCGTCGCCCGATGTCGGAACAGACAAACCTGATAGGATCCTGATGGCCGTGGTCTTCCCTGCTCCGTTCGCTCCGAGAAAACCGAAGATCTCTCCCTTGTAAACCTCAAAATTAAGGTTGTCAACAGCAGTGAAATTGCCGAATTTCTTTACGAGGTTCCTTACAGATATAACGACATTTTCTTTCATACCTTATTCAATTTCACCGTCTAGCTTTCTTTCCATCAGCTCAAGGAATCTGTCCTCGATGCCTGCTTCCATTTCTTCTATTGTCACATTCGCAATGCCTTCCGATCTGAGGTGGTTGATGAGCGACTGATCATATATGTCATCCCTGAAGGTAACATGAATGGAGTCACCAAAAGGGAAAGCTGTATCGGTAAGTTCATATTTCCTCAGTGAGATCAGCAGGCGGTATTTATCGGGTGCCATTATCCTGTATAGCCTTTTCCCGAATCCTTCCTTTATCTTCCGTGGCTTGTCGACTGATAATAAAGAGCCGTTCTGAATAAGCGCAATTCTGTCACATCTCATGGCTTCATCCATATAAGGGGTTGAAACAAGGATGGTTATATCGTGCTTCCGGAGGTTTTTAAGCATATCCCAGAATTCAGATCTTGATACGGCATCCACACCTGTTGTCGGCTCGTCGAGAACAAGAAGCTTTGGCTTATGGATAAGTGCACATGAAAGTGCGAGTTTCTGTTTCATGCCTCCCGAAAGCTGTCCGGCAAGCCGTTTTTTGAAAGGTTCGATATGAGAGTAAATATCGGAAATCAGATCGTAGTTTTCCCTGATGGTGGTTCCGAATACGGTAGCATAAAATTTAAGATTCTCTTCAACTGTGAGGTCGTGGTAAAGACTGAATCTCCCTGGCATATAGCCGATATGTTTCCGCAGTTCCCTGAATCCTTTCAGGCTGTCGGTGCCGAAAACTGTCATCTTCCCCTCATCAGGGAGAAGGAGCGTGGTTACTATACGGAAAAGGGTTGTCTTTCCTGCACCGTCGGGACCTATGAATCCGAATATCTCAGACTCATTCACCGAGAAAGTGATGTCGTTCAGAACCCTGTTGCTTCCAAACTTTTTTGTAATGCCTGCCGATTCTATTGCACTCTGCATGGTACGACTATCAGAATATTGCTTCTCCGGGCATTCCTGATTTAAGGTAGCCGTCGTTAACGACATCAATTGTAACAGAATATACAAATGCCACCCGTTCTTCCTTTGTCTGTATGATCTTCGGAGTGAATTCTGCTTTTTCAGATATATAACTGATGACTCCCTTATAGGTCGAATAATCTTTTTTCCCCTTATCGGTCCGGACTGTCACTTCCTGACCGGTTTTTATTTCCGGTAGTTGTGCACCGCTTACATATACCTTTAGCTTCACTACGGAAAGGTCTGAAATTTTCACCAGGGGCTTTCCGGCCATTGTCATCTCACCAGCTTCGGCATATTTTTCTGTCACTGTTCCCTGCAGAGGACTTTTGACGTCGCTTCTTGATATCTGTTCATTAAGAGTCGCCTTTTTTGATTCATACACTGCGAGTTCCGCAGCCACTGCAGCTTTCTGCGTATTGTTTGCCGCTATCTGTTTTTCAAGAACTGCGACCTGGCCGGTAAGATCGTCATATTGTTTTTTGGTTGCCGCATCATCCTTAAGCATGTTTTCTATCCTTGCGATATTGATTTTCAGGTTTTCAATCTGCTGCCTGAGAATGTCATTCTGGGCATTTATTGAAACAAGCCTTGTTCTTATGCCTTTCATCCCGGCGTCTATCTCGGCCTTCTGAAGATGTAAAATTGTAGTATCGATAAGAGCCAGGGAGGAGCCCTTTCCGATTTCAGATCCTTCCGTAACGTCAAACCTGAGTATACGGCCGCTTGTTTCGGAGGAAACAATTACCTCCGTGGCTTCGAAGCTGCCGAAAGCATCAGCCTGTTGCGTCTTGTCATTGCAGCCTGTCAGAAATGCCAGTGCGATGATTGTTAATGCCTTGTATTTCATTTGTTTATTATATGTTTTTATCAGTTTATTCAATTTTTTTCCCGCTGATATTCAAATATTCAACCAGGGCCATTGCCAGGCTGATTTTATGGATTTCATAATTTATCATTGCCTGTTTTTCCGAATTGATCTGGTTTAGCAGTTCGGTTGCTGTTATTGTTCCGTTTTTATACTGGGATTCAGAAGATGCGGTTATCTTCCTCCTTAGGTCAATTAGCACGGTATCTGTAGCTATCATTGATCTCAGGTTTGCTATTTCGGCGTTCTTGGTTTCAAGCTGACGCTTAAGTGCATCGCTCAGGTCGTTTTTCCTGTTCTCGATTATATCCTGCCGCAGGGCTACAATCTGTTTCTCGTTTTTGGTCCTGTTCCAGTCGAATATGTTCCATTTCAGGCTGGCCCCGACAACAAAATATGGTTCGAACTGATCCTTGAAAAAGTTATTTCCTGGTGGATTTCCATAGCCCAGCGTGGCAAATCCGAAAGCCTTTGGCATTCTTTTGCTTTCAATTAATTTCAGTCCTGCAGAAAGCTGTTCTTTCCTCAGGTCGAGGAGTTCCAGTTCAGGCCTTGAAAGATTATCATCTCCGGGGAGAGAAATTTGGGGTACAATAAAAGTGGTGGTATTGCTGATCTCGGTTCCCGTCAGGTCCGACAAAACTTTCATCAGCGATATTTTCATAATCTCGTTTTCCCTGATCTGCTGCTGAAGCTTTATTTTTTCGGATGTCATGACATCAATATCGGGCCTGGCAATCATGTCGTTCTGAAGCGCTGACTGCATTGCCGCAATCCTTTTTTCAACAACATCGAGGTAGTTTACAAGAAGATCTTTCTGCCTGTCAATAAGCAGCAGGCTGAAATAGCAGGTATTTACCTGGCCCCTGAGCTTATAAAGATCACTCTCAGTCTGCTTCTGGTTGACACCCAGGTCGGCCTTGTCCAGAAGCTTTGAATTCCTTACCATCCCACCATCGTAAATGACCTGGTTTATATCGACTGTTAGCTTGTATTGCTCGTGCGGCAATGGTTTAATAAGGTCGGCTATTCCGGGCAGCGGAATTGCCCCCAGTACATTCTTCATATCTATAACCGAAGAATTGTAAAGGATGCTCCCTCCGGCGTCGATTGTCGGCAGCCATGCTTTCGACAGGTTGGCATCGTTAAGAACGGATATCTTTGAATAGGCTTCTTTTTCTCCAGAAAGCGCATTTGCATTCATGGCAAGGTCGTAGCACTCACTCAGGGTCAGGATCTTCTGGGGGAATAATCCGGGAGTCCATACAAAAGCCATCGTTAAAAGAATCAGGATCTTTGGTTTCATTCTATTTAATTTTTACTCAATTTCATTTACTCATGCCTCATACCTTGCTCTTAATTGCCTTTATCACAAAATCAGCCGCGAACTCCTTTCTTTCCTCGAGATAGGTGTCAAAATCGATTCCGATCTTTTTGAAGAGACTTTCGAATATACCCCTGGCAGCAAAGGGGAATACACTGATGGCTGCAATTGTGGTCATGATCTGGGGTATCTTTTCCCTTGTTATATTGTATTCTTCAAGTTCTTTGCCATTCTGGGCACACAGCATGTCCCAGAATTTTTCGATATCAAGTGTGGCAATAATTTTCCGGAGCCTTTCAGGATTTCTGTTTATCTCGTTAAGCAGAAAAGCCGGCAGTCTCGGATTTCTCTGAAGGAAGCTTATGTGTTCCCTGTAAAAGAAACGGATCTTGTCTTCCAGCGACAGGTTTTCATCGAATACAGGAGCAAATTTTGAAAACATGTTTGCGGCAATTTTTTCGAATACGGCATTGAATAATCTGTCCTTGGTCCGGTAATAATAATGAAGGAGCGATTTGTTTATTCCTGCCTGATCAGCGATATCCTGCATTCTCGCACCATCCAGTCCTTTCTCCGTAAAGACCTCTGTTGCAGCGTCAAAGATCTTTTCCTCCGTTTGTTTGTCAGAATCACTCATGTTTTTACCATTAGGTTTAACTTAAAGAATAAAACAAATGGTTTAACCAATTGGTCAAAAATATGATCTAAATCTGACATTTCAAAATAATAAGAAAGAAAATTTTTATTTTTATTAAAGCAGTGATGCATTACCATTTTAAAAATCACTACAAGGTGTTAATAATAAGCATAATACAAATGTTCTTTGATTTTTTAATTTGGATGGGTATCTTGACCCGGGAGGGGTTAAATTCAATTTTAGAATGAACGCTTCTGCATTTTTTTATTAAAACATTTTAGAATAAGACCCGGGAGGCTGAAGTTTTTATATTTTTATATATCTAAATACAATTATGTAATTATGAGAACAGAAGGAAGAAGAGAAAGCGGAAATATAGAAGACCGCAGAGGAATGTCTCCAGGCAAAATGGCTGTCGGCGGCGGTATCGGTACGATAGTTATCGTTCTGCTTGTAATGCTTCTGGGAGGTGATCCCTCGCAGGTGGTCAACAGCTTGCAGGAAGGCCCGGCAACTGAATCAGGCCCCGTCAGCACCTCGCCCGAAGAAGAGGCAATGAAGGATTTTGTCTCAAAGGTCCTGGCCGGAACAGAAGATGTCTGGTCGACTGTTTTCCGGGAATCGAATATGACATACAAGATGCCGACTCTTGTTCTTTTCAGGGATCAGGTACAATCGGCATGCGGATATGCCTCAGGAGCAAGCGGACCGTTCTATTGCCCGGGCGACGAGAAGGTTTACATCGATCTTGCATTTTTTGATGAGCTGAAAACCCGTTTCGGCGCGTATGGCGATTTTGCAATTGCATATGTAATTGCCCACGAGATAGGCCATCATGTTCAGAACCAGCTCGGCATCCTGAGCGATGTCAACAACCAGAGGTCACGCATGAGCGAGGTAAACGCCAACAGGCTGCTTGTAAGGCTTGAGCTACAGGCTGATTTCCTTGCAGGGATGTGGGCTCACTACGATGAACAAATGTTCCATTCACTCGAAGCCGGTGACATTGATGAGGCAATGAATGCAGCGGCATCGGTAGGCGATGATGTCCTCCAGAAAAGATATCAGGGCCGGGTTATTCCTGATGCATTTACCCACGGAACTGCTGCTCAGCGCAAGGAATGGTTCAGAAGAGGTTATACATCAGGCGATTTTGACCAGGGAGATACATTCAACGCAAATATCAACTGACATTCTATTCTACTCTTACAACTATAGAGCTTGCTATATTGAGAGCAGTAGTCAGGGAACCCAGGTCGGTGAACAATTCGCCTGTTTTTCCTGAATAGTGACTATGCCCTGCAGGTTTCATAATGTATGACTCCTGTGGTGATGACATATCTATAATAGTTTCATAGACGAGAGCCGGTTGTGCCGACCAGAGGTAGTATTCATCACCCGGATATTTGTTGTTGGTCCAATATTCATTCCAATCCCAATTCTGATTTATCTCGAGCATCACCCTGAATTTTTCGGGAAGAGGATTGTCGGCCTTCGATTTAAGTATAAATCCGGTTTTGGGTGTCGCCCCCGTGTAGGCATCCGGAACTGCGCTGGTCTCATCGGGAATGAAAAGGCCGTCAGCTGCCTTTATCCCCCTTTTGTGAGCCCAGTATGGAAGAGTCTGAGGTGCCCGTTTTGGACCGGAGACCCATTTCCCTTTCTCCTGTTTTCCATATTCAAATATCCCTGTGGCTACCGACCTGGCAACATAAAGGGTTTGCATGTATCCCCCATTCATATCTTCAAGCCATATCGCAAAAAGTGGATAGTAAAATGATTTACCAGGAGTAAGGTCTACTATTATCCCAGGACCATTTCCCGATGGATTTGTTGAAAAACTTACCTTTTCAGTCTGTGACGTGGTTTTTGTCGCAACTGAGCCTGATGAACAGGCTCCGGCAATTATCAATAAAATAATAAGATATTTGTACATAATCCGGGAGGTTAAAATTCGACAATGATTCCGATTGAAGGAAGGACAGTACCTGATGATCCTTCAATAAATTTCAAAGAATATCTGAGCGGATCGTCAGGATCAGTTACCGGATTACCGTTCTGATCTGATTCCCTCAGCAGTATGGCAGGCTGATCAGACTGATGGTTGTACAGATTCTGAACATCGGCGTACAACATGAGTGACCAACCCCTGAAAAAATATTGCTTGTCGATCCTTAAATCGAGCTGGTGGAATGACTTCAGCCTTTCGGTATTGAATTTCGTATAGTCGAGATATCCTTCTCCCTGCAGATCCCATGCTGCTTTGAGCGAAGATTTGTCAATATCGTAAGGAGTGTATGGAGCTCCCCCGACGAACCTCCATTTTATACCGATATCCCAGTTTCTTTTCAGTTGTTTTGTGGCGGTGACATTGAAGAGGTGACGGTTATCCCATGATGAGGGTATCCAGCCTGATGAGCCATCACTGAACTCACTTCTCACGAAAGTATATGAGAATACCATATTTGTATTCCTGAATTCCTTAAGGCGTCCCAGCAGTTCAAATCCATATGCCCTGCCATCGGATGTTGAAACAAGTTCTTCATCACCAAAAATGCCATAACCAGCACTTTTGCTGGATAAGGGTACCTGGTCCCTTACCGAAAAGGGATAAAAGGAGTACCTTTTATAAAATCCCTCAAGTGTGATCTGGATGTTTTCCTTGGGAATAAGCTCAAGACCTGTTACAAAATGATCTGACCGTATGTATTTCAGACCGTTTGTCCTGTTCAGGAATTCACCTTCCGTATTTGAATATCCAAGTGCAGTATATGGCGGGAGCTGGTAATACCTGCCAACATTGAAATTAAGATTGAGTTTATCCGACAGGGAGTATGATGCTGAGAACCTCGGGGAAAGTTGTGTAAGGGGATTTGCCATTTTCCCTGACCATGTGTTGAAATCAGTCCTGACCCCAAGCGAAACCCTTAGCTTTTCTTCAAGATATGACTTGCTTATCTGTCCGAAAAGGTTGAATTTGCCAAGGAGAAGGTTTGTTTCATAATCAATAGATGATTCCCCATTGCCTGTGAATATCTTTCTGAAAGTTGAATTGCGGTAATGAGAATATTCCATACCGCTGCCAAAGTTTAACCTGAATCCGTTATCGCCTATTAATGTCCTTTCAAACCTGCCCTTTATTTCTCCTTCGCCCGAAAGGTAGTCGAGAAGCTTGTTCCCGGGCAATTCGATGTTGTTTGCGTATTTGTACTGGGAATTGTTAAGGTAATTGCGGCTAATCACCCACGTGTCAAATCCTCCCTTCCTGAAATGCTTGTAAACAAGTCCGAATGTATAGCTATATTGTTCCTGAACAGGTATATTGTCGAGGAGATATCTCTGGTATTCTGTCTCATTTGCCTTGAGGTTAAGGCTGAAATCGTCCTTTGCACCAAGGCCGATCACTGTAAGTTCATTCTTGTCGTCGAGCCTGACCCGGTATTTGAACTGAAAATCGGTGTAATTAGGAAGGAAGGGAAGTCCGAGGGCGGAAAACAGGAATTGCAGATACGATCTTCGGGCAGAGACCAGAATTGTGCTGTTCTTGCCAGCCGGACCGTCAACTGTCAGTCCCAGATCCGAAGCTCCTATTGTTGCCCTGTATTTCAGCTTATCCTTGTTCCCGTCGAGGAAGGTGAAGTTAAGAACCGAGCTGAGGGCATTTCCCCTTGAAGCAGGGAATGCTCCTGAAATGAAGTCGACAGACTGCACGAAATCAACATTAATAATTCCGACCGGCCCTCCCGAGGCGCCCTGTGTAGAGAAATGATTCAGATAGGGTATCTCCACGTTATCTATATAAAAGCGGTTCTCGTTCGGCCCGCCTCCCCTTACTATCACATCATTCCTGAATGCCGGAGTGGAAGCGACTCCGGGAAACGACTGTATTACCTTTGAAATATCCCTGTTGCCGCCTGGATTCTTTTCAATCTCATCAATACCTATTATTCTTGCGGAAACAGGGCTTTCAATCTTTTTCATGAAGGGGGAGGCTTTAATAACGACTTCACCGATTGAAGTAATGTTTTCCTCAAGGGGGATATCGAGATTGACCTGTTTGCTGTTTGTGACAAGTATGGTCTGGGAAATGAAAGGCTTAAATCCGACCGAAGATGCCCTTAACTCTATATATCCCGGCTTTATCCCTGTAAATGAATAATTGCCATCATAGTCGGATATTGCACCAATTGTCGTTCCCCAGATCTGTATTGTGGCGAAGGGAACACCTTCATTGGTTTTGGAATTATATACCCTGCCTTTTATCGTTCCTGCGTCTTTTTGCCCTGTTAAAGGCAGTATTACTGATGTTATAAGTATTAGTATTGATAAAATTTTCTTCATCCTTATAAAGTTTGCATCTGAAACAAGGTAAAAAGCTTAATTGTTCAGGACTCTTCGAGTAAATTTCTCAGGGCACCCTCAAGTTCAGCATACCTGAAACTGAAACCAGCCATTATTATTTTTTCTGATGAAACCCTGCTGCCCTGAAGAAGAATATCAGCCATTTCACCGAATAAAACCTTCATAATAAAGGCAGGTATATCCGGAAAGAAGAAAGGCTTTTTCATTACAGATGCAATTGTTTTCATAAGTTCCCTGTTTGTAAGATGAGAAGGTGCAACAGCATTGTAAACTCCGCTAAGACCAGTGTCCTCAACAGCTTTGAGATAAATGCTGCACAGGTCCTCAATATGTATCCACGGGACGAATTGACGGCCGGATCCTATTGCAGAGCCGGCTCCAACGCGGATTGCAGGCAGCATCCTTGAAAGGGCCCCTCCCTCTGACGAAAGGACGATGCCTGTCCGAAGAATGACGGTTCTGATCCCGAGGTCCCCGATTTTTGTTGCGACTTGTTCCCATTGGCGGCATACCTGTCCGGTAAAATCGTCGCCTGGTCCGTCGGTTTCGGTATGGATTTTTTCAGAAGTAACTGACCCATAGTATCCGGTTCCGGAGGCGGATATGAATGCAGATGGTTTTTTCCCGGTCTTTTTCAGGATTTCGTACAGAAGCTCTCCGGATTTCACACGGCTGTCGACTATCTCCTGTTTCCTGTTATGGGTCCACCTTTTATCCCCGATGCCGGCACCGGCAAGATGTATTATATAATCGGCTGTTGAAACTGCTTCAGGGTCGATTCTCCCCTTTTCAGGATCCCACCGGTATACTTGTATATTGCCACCAGGTCGGGCATTCCTGCTGAGGATTGTTACTTTGTATCCACGATGTTTAAGCAATGCTGAAAGATGACCGCCGATCAATCCTGTACCACCAGTTATCAGAATATTTTGCATAGGATTTAAATTCTTTTCTTTTTCCTTTCCGGCAAGTTACGGATTGATTACGAAATGTCTTGAAATTTTCAGACATAATACAATAATTATATTATATCTTTGTTATATATAAGTAAATTTAATATACTATGACCGTAATATCTAACCAGCTTTACAGCGGATCGCTTAAAACGATAGTACTGAAATTATTGAAAGAAGAAGGACCTGTTCACGGTTATGCACTGACACGCAGAGTGGAGGAGATCACCGGCGGAAAGATAAAGCTTACATACGGAGCTCTTTATCCCATACTCCATAAGCTCGAGCAGGAAAAGGCTGTTGTAACAACAACAGGAATTCATAACAACCGGACAAGGGTATATTATTCCCTTACGCCGAAGGGAGAATCGGTAGCTGTTTCCAAGATCAATGAGCTCAGGGAATTTATCGAGTCGCTTCAGAAAATTATTGAACCTCAGGCCGGGCTTAATTATGCATGAGCTTACCGTAAATAATGTTGAAAGGATCGCTCATGATGTGAGAAAGCAGGAAATTGTCTTTTCACATCTTGCGGAAGATCTCATCGATCATATCTGCTGTGACGTGGAGTATGAAATGGAGAACGGTCTGACATTCACTGAAGCCTATGCAAGGGTGAAGCAGAAATTTGGAAGGAGAAGGTTAAAGGAAATACAGGAAGAAACACTTTATGCAATCGACACAAAATACAGATTTATGAAAAACACAATGAAAATTTCAGG
>JAAYUS010000094.1 GCA_012517605.1 Bacteroidales bacterium | reverse complement strand
TGAAACTGCCGGAACATCTTTTCAGATAATTTTATTTCGGCAATGAAAGAAGGATTGATTGTCGAATTTGACGGGAACTTTCTATAAACACCCGAAATGGCAAGGGGGATAAATTCATTTGTGAATTTTATAAAGAGAATCTTTCCTGCTGCATTTTCCGTACCAAAATATTTCAGGGCAGTTTCGTCTGAAACAGCTACTTCACTGATCGTTGTGGCAGGAGATCCGCTAATGAATTTTATGCCCAGTATCCGGAATACCGAAGGATCAGAAAAATAAAAGTCGTTTACCCTTACAATACCCTGACCGGAACTTTTCATCTGAAGCGAATTAGCCACGTAATACCTGAAGTAATCCTTAACCTCGGGAAAGTCATTTGCCATACTTTCAGCAAGAGGATACTGTGTGTTTGCAGATGTTCCGCGTATTATCCTGTACACATTTCTGTAACCAGGGATGAACCGGTCAAATGACTTTTCATGAACAATAAGCGCCATCAGTGCCAGAATACAGCCCAGACCTATTCCAAGTCCGAGGATGCTTATTACTGAAGTTACCTTGTTCCTTAAAATATTCCTTATTGCGGATTTGATATCAGGGATGATCATGAAGTAGTTTTTTATTAATCACCACCATAATGATGCCATAAATATAAGATATTGTAAATCAATGATCAGTTAAAATCACAAACCATGACATGTGAATTTATTTTACGTTTTTATGTAAAATAATTTTACACATAATTGGTCTTGATAATTTTTTGGAATACCTTAACTATCAAATTGAATAATACAATTATGGCTTTACTCGATGGCAGCATTCTGATAGTTGACGATAACAAAAACATCCTGAGCGCCCTTGAGATCCTTCTTACTCCGTTATTTGGAGAAGTAGGATCATTGTCATCGCCGGAGCAGATACCGGCAGAGCTGAGGAAAAAGGATTACAACATTGTAGTACTGGATATGAATTTCAAAGCCGGGATAAACACTGGCAATGAAGGAATTTTCTGGCTTGGGAAGATCAGGGATATCAATCCCGACATATCGGTTGTCATGATAACGGCATATGGTGACATAGAGACCGCCGTAAAGGCACTTAAGGCCGGTGCAACTGATTTCGTTCTTAAACCATGGGACAATGAAAAGCTTATTGCCACACTGAGATTAGCCCTTGAGCTTAATCTTTCCAAAAAAGAGGTGAAACATCTGAAGGAGCGAGAGTACGGGCTCAAGAAGGAGCTTATCCGCGATCAGAAATACATTATAGGATCTTCACCGCAGCTTACTGCCGTTCTGAATTTGGTCAGGAAGGTTGCAAAGACCGATGCAAATGTTCTTATAACAGGTGAGAATGGCACCGGAAAAGAGTTGATTGCAAGAGAGATACACCGTCTGTCATCACGATCGGCCGAGGCTCTTGTAACCGTGGATGTAGGTTCCCTGAGCGAAACTCTCTTTGAAAGCGAGTTGTTCGGGCATGTTAAAGGTGCATTCACCGATGCACACGAAAACCGCCAGGGCAAATTTGAAACTGCCGACAAGGGGACGCTTTTCCTCGACGAGATAGGGAACCTGTCATTGCATCTTCAGTCGAAGATTCTGTCAGCAATAGAAAACCGACAGATCACACGCATCGGATCAAATCAGGTGATCCCTGTCGATATAAGACTGATTTGTGCAACCAACAGGAATCCCGACACAATGGTCCGCGAAGGACTATTCAGGGAGGACCTTCTTTACAGGATAAATACCATCCAGGTCGAACTTCCTCCTCTAAGGGAACGCGGAAATGATATAATAGTCCTTGCAGAGTACTTCCTGAAAAAATATACATATAAATACAATAAGCCCGACCTCAGGCTTAACCGGCAGGCCGCCGACAAAATGCTGGGTTATTCCTGGCCCGGCAATGTACGCGAACTTGAGCATACCATTGAAAAAGCAGTTATCCTCAGCGATTCATCAATCCTTAAACCTGAGGATCTTTATCTCAGGCCTTCCTCTACTTTTACCGGATCTGCCTCCTTTACCACCCTTGATGAGATGGAGAGGCATATGATACAGCAGGCCCTCGCCAGCAACAATGGTAATTTTACTGCGGCAGCAGAGCAGCTTGGCATAACACGGCAAACACTTTACAACAGACTAAAAAAACAGCGGAATGATAAGTAAAAACTTGTATATTAATCTTATTGTCAGGGTTTTGATAATAGTTGCCATTTCGCTTCTAACCGGCTATGTCGTTGCCACCGGCAAATCGTTGCGGCTGATAATCCTCTGCCTTTTCGTTATTGTTATACTGACGGTGAACCTTGTAACTTTTCTAAACTCCCTCAACAGAAAAATAAGGTACTTTTTCGATTCGGTAAGAAACGATGATTCAAATCTGAGTTTTCCTGTCAGTGAGAAGAACAGCACCATCAGGGAAATTTACAAAAGCATGAACAATGTTAACCATCAGATCCAGGATCTTAAGATAGAGAACAGGAATCAGGAGCAGTACTTCAGGATATTGATAGAACACCTGGCAATTGGAATAATAACCTTTGACCTTAAAGGATTCATAGTTCATTCAAATACATCAGCCAGAAACCTTTTGGGGACAGATGTGCTGACACATCTGAGCCAGATTGAAAGGATAGACAGGATATTATATCAGGCAATTTCGGGCATAAAGCCGTCAGAGCGGCGCCTTGTCCAGGTGAGGACCGAAAAGGGAGAGATACAGCTTTCCCTTAAGGCTGCTGCATTCAGGTCGAGGAATGATGAACTTATGATAGTATCGGTTCAGGATATAAAGAATGAACTGGATGAGAAGGAAATAGAATCATGGATGAAACTCATCAGGATCCTTATGCATGAGATTATGAATTCCATCACACCCATCACATCACTCTCTGAAAGCCTCACCGGCATTTATACGAAGGAAGGAAAACCTGTAACTCCCGATGAAATAACGCCAGGCACTATCTCAACAACCATTCAGGGTCTTAATGTCATAAAGGATCAGGGGAAAGGACTCCTTGCATTTGTCGAGTCATACAGGCAGCTTACCAGGATACCGGAACCTCAGAAACACAGTTTTCAGGTATCACAGCTTTTTGACAGGCTTCGAGTGCTTATCAATTCAATGAAAAAGAACGACAGGATATCGGTGGAATTTGCAATACATGATACAGGCCTTGAGATATTTGCCGACGAGAACCTGATATCGCAGGTGCTTATCAACCTGCTTAAGAATGCACTCGAAGCACTTGAGGGAGCAGAGAGCGGAAGAATTGTCATCTCGGCAGCAGTTAATGCCGAGGGCAGGACCGAGATCTGTGTAACGGACGATGGCCCCGGCATACCGCCGGAAAATATTGACAAAATATTTGTGCCATTTTTCACTACACGCGAGACCGGATCAGGTATTGGTCTGAGCGTTTCACGACAGATTATGAGGATGCACGGAGGAAGCCTCAAGGTCAGGTCAAAGCAAGGAAAGGAGACGACATTCTGTCTTTCTTTCTAATCGTACCTGATAGCCTTAACGGGTGTTATCCGGCTGACAAGCTGCGACGGGACAATCAGCATCAGAATTATGGCTGCAATTGTGCCTGCATTTAAAAGCAGAATATGTGTCGGATTGAGATTTACCGGGACTGTCTTTATGTAATATGATGTGGGGTCAAGTGAAATGATTCCCGTTTTCATCTGAAGCAGCGCAAGTCCAAGTCCAATGGCATTGCCCCAGAGCAATCCCTTTCCAATGAGATATACTGCCTGGTACAGGAATATCTTCCTGATGGTTTTGTTTTCAGTCCCGAGTGCCTTCAGGATGCCGATCATGTTTGTTTTTTCAAGTATCAGGATAAGAAGTCCCGATATCATATTGAATCCTGCAACCAGAAGCATCAGAGTAATAATTATGAGGACGTTCATATCCTGGAAGTTAAGCCAGTCAAAGATCTGCGGATATTTCATCCTGATGCTTGTAACCTTGAACTGGGTTTCATTTTCGACAAGCCTGTACCCCACGGCATCCCTTACAGCCTGATACATATCATCAAGCCTGTCGAAATCGCTGATAAAAATCTCGAATCCGCTAACCTGATCATCTTTCCAGCCGTTCAGACGCCTTATGTGACTTATGTCACAGAACACATACATCTTGTCAAATTCCTCAAGGCTTGTTTCGTAAATGCCGCTTATTGTGAATTTCCGGCTTCTCGGAGGATCCTGTACAAAATACATTGCAAACGAATCGCCGGTTTTTAACCCAAGCATTTCCGAAATCTTTTTTGAAATTATCACCTGGTTTGTTCGTCCGGTATCTGTAACTGTGAATACAGTACCTTCTGTCATATTGCTTTTAAAAAACTCCCAGTCAAAGTCACTGCCCACGCCTTTAAGCACCACGCCCTGAATGGCATTTTCAGTTTTTATTATTCCTGCCTTGGTGGCAAAAACCTGAACATGTTTAATACCCGGTAAATTCTTGATTTTAGGTATGAACTCCTGGTTACTGCTAATTGGAACTGTTTCAAGAGAATAATTGGAATCGAAATTAAGGATCTGGATGTTGGATCCGAATCCCACTATCTTGTCCCTTATCTGCTGCTTGAATCCCGTAAGAACCGAAACGGCGATTATCATTACGGCAAGCCCCGTTGCAATAGCCACTATTGCGATCACATTTATGGGCCGCGAAAAGGATGTGCCTTCTCTGCGTCCTTTAATAAGCCTGCCGGCAATGAAATAGGGTAGGTTCATTCAAACATTTGTGGTGCCAAATTTACAAATTCTGCGTCAATCAGTAGCACTGTTAATTTCTTACAATAAAATATAATAGATTTACATTATAATATTTTTGGAATGAAAAGAATGCTTTCTTTTTTCACATCATTTATTCTGATAATTTCAGCTGTTTCGTGCAGATCTGTTGCGAAGAATGAAAAGGTATTACCAGGCGCCTGGCAGATTGAAAGTTACATTCATCTCTTAAAGGGTAAATCTGTTGCAATAGTTGCCAACCAGACCTCAATGGTCGGAAATACCCATCTTGTTGATACTCTTTTGAAATCAGGCGTAAAAATAAGTGCAATATTTGCACCCGAACACGGATTCCGTGATCTTGCCGATGCCGGCGAGCTCATTTCCGACGGAAAAGATCCCGTTACAGGATTAAGGATACTCAGTCTTTACGGTTCCCATCAGAAACCGACGGCTGACGATCTGAAAGGAATCGACGTTGTAGTCTTTGATATACAGGATGTTGGTGTAAGATTCTATACATACATTTCAACACTTCATTATGTTCTTGAAGCATGTGCGGAAAACAGGGTAAAATGCATAGTCCTCGACAGGCCCAACCCGAATGGCTTTTATTTCGACGGGAACATTGCAGATACGAATTACAGATCTTTCGTGGGAATTGACCCTGTACCCGTCGTGCATGGGATGACTCCCGGTGAATATGCCGGGATGCTGAACGGGGAAGGATGGCTTAAGAACAGAGTTGTATGCGATCTGGAAGTTGTTAAATGCCTTAACTATGATCACGGAACATTTTATGAACTTCCTGTAAAGCCATCTCCAAACCTTCCGAACCAGAATTCTGTGTACCTGTATCCTTCAATATGCTGGTTCGAAGGGACAAGCATTTCGCTTGGAAGGGGTACGCAATACCCGTTCCAGGTTTTCGGATCGCCGCAGCTTCCCGACAGGGGTTTCAGCTTTACTCCCGAAAGTGTTCCGGGGGCGAAGAACCCTCCTTTGTCAGGGCAAAAATGTTTCGGAACAGATCTGAGCAATGCGCTGAAAGAAGGTATCGTGCCTGCACCAGGCATTAACCTGGAATGGCTGCTAAGCGCTTATAATGATTATCCCGATAAAAAGGCATTCTTTAATTCCTATTTTGATGTTCTGGCTTCAGGTCCTGTTTTACGTGAACAGATACAGAAGGGAATGACAGCTGATGAGATAAAGGCGTCATGGAAGGAAGGGCTTGAGAAATTCGGGGCCATTCGTGCTAAATACCTGCTTTATAAATAGACATTAAACCGCAAAGATTGGCAAAGAAAGCTCAAAGTACGCCAAGATTAATTTTTTGATTTAAAAACTTTGTGATCCTTTACAAAAAAACTCTGTGTTCTTAAAGGTTAAGGTTCTCAGTTCTTAGTAGTTCTATTTGCCGGTTAAGATACTATCGATTTCTTCCTTTGATACTGCCGGGATTTCGCGTTTACGGATCTTACTTATTACAAGCCGTCCGGTTTTCCGTGCCGATTCACGGTCGCTGAAGGGAGTTTCTCCTTCAATTGCCGGGATGAAAGGCTGATGGATATAAACCCTGTTGTTCTTCAGGATATCATAACCCCATCCGTTACCTGTGCGGAAAACCTGAAGGTCATAAGAATGCCCTCTTTTAATGAAGGTTATTGCAACAGCAACGATCATTAAAAAGAGGGCAGATGCTATGAAAATCCTTGTCTTAGTCTTCTTCATTCAGATCGGCATCCGGATCAAATGCCCAGAGGTCGTCAAAATAGTAACCTGAACTTTTACCCGTCGTAACATATCCGCGGGTACCAATTGCAAATCCAACGGCATCGGATCTGGATGTTCCTTCAAAGCTGGTTTTTTCTGTCCAGAGGTCTGTCGTGGGATTGTATTCCCATACATCAGCGCCGGTAGTCTGTCCTCCAGTGGCAAGATAACCTTTCCCGTTTACAGCAAATCCTACTTTGCCGGTTCCTTTTATAGTGGTATAATTATCATCATAGGTCTCGGTGGAAAGATTTGAAATTCCCCTTTTCTTTGTCCATGTATCTGAAGAAGGGTCATATTCCCACATATCTGTCAGGAATTCACCGTTGTCGATACCGCCTGTAACATAGCCTTTATTGCCTATGACGAAACAGGCTGCATCCCTTCTCTTACTGCCTCCTATACTTGATTTCTTTGTCCACATGTCGCCGGCCGGATCATATTCCCAGAAATCCTTGAAATAATATACGCTGTCGCCTGTTCCTACATATCCTTTGTTATTTATTGACATTGCCACAGCCATGCGCCGGGCCGAACCAGCGAAATCAGCTTTTCTTGCCCATGTGTTTGTAGCCGGATTGAATTCATAAAAGTCTTTCAGCCTGTTCTTTCCATCCCATCCTGTACCGACATAGCCTTTGGTATCGGTTCCGAATCCTACAGCCATACCTCTCGCAACGCCCGGGAAATCTGCCTTCTGGGTCCAGGAATTCCTGGCAGGATCATATTCCCAGAAATCAGTGTGCCACTCATCCCCGTCATACCCCGTTCCAATATACCCTTTGGCTCCGATTGAAAAGCCAACGGCATCGGCACGTGGTAAGCCATCAAAGTCAGATAATTCAACCCAGTTGCCCACCAGCACCACATCATCCTTACCCTTGCAGGAAAGAAACATGGGCACGGCAAGGATTAAAACAATAACTTTGATCCAGTTCTTTACCACCTTGTATGTCATGTTTTGCATATTTTGTTAATAAATCACACAAAACTATCTGAAGGATAGTTCAATTAAAAGCTTTGTAGATATATGCCAAAATAATGTAGACTAAATAGCATAAATTATCGATAAAACTTAAATAATTCGCAAAGGTTGCGGTAAGATAAAGTCTTTCAAAGCAGGAATTCATTTAGTCTTTTAAAAATGCCATTTCGTCTACTCATTTATGTTTTTTGTATATTATACTTTGTTAACCGCCTGTTTTAGTATTCATTTGCATAAACTGAAAAGGTGATGACGGGTATCAGTGCGGGTACTGGAAAAAAGTTGATTTTTTTGTTCACAAAGATATATAAATACATTCCGGTTGCTGTTGCAGCCGTGATTCTTATTGTCACATCCTGTACAAAACAATCCGAATTCGATATTGGAAAAGATTTTATTGAATCTCAGACACGTCTGCAGATGGTCGATACTTTCCGGGTCGATCTTTCAACGATAATCGAGGATTCACTCAGGACTTCGGGTACAAAGATTGCCCTGGTCGGCAACCTGGGGGATGAACTCTTCGGCAAAATAAAGTGCGAAACTTATTTTGACCTGGCCTTCAGCGTTTTTGGAGCCATAGAAGAAAAGGCTTATTTTGATTCAGCAGCTTTTGTCCTTCCCTTTACCGGGTATAGCATTGGTGACACCCTGTCGGCGCTGAATCTCGAAATACACCAGCTTACCGAAAAGATAAAAACAGGCAACGACGGCTATCTGTACAGCATTAATTCATTTGCATACCAGCCTCAGCCTTTAAGCAATGTTACAATCTATCCCGAGCCTCACAGCAAAATTGATACGGCTCTTAACTTCAGGGTTGATGCCCTTGGCGAGGATCTTTTCAATAAGATAAGGGATAATGATCAGAATGTCAGTTCATCAGAGTGGTTCATGGATTACATCAGGGGATTTGTCATCACTCCCGGAAATGCCGGGAACAAAGCCGTGATTGGTCTGAATGCAGCCGAAAACAAGATTGCCCTTAAAATTTATTATCATCTGAGGCTTGAAGAACCGGAGAAAAAGGAGATCACAATCTCAATGGGTGAAATAAATCACCAGTTCAATCATGTCGAATATGATCTCAGCGGGACCTATCTTAACAACATAAAAAGCAGCGGAAACAAAAAAATGGCTTCCGAAACTGCAAATAAAAGCTATATGCAGGGTCTTACAGGCCTGATCACAAAAGTCCAGTTCCCCTCACTCCAGGATATATTTATGGAAAGCAACTGGAAAATACTCAAGGCTGAGCTTATTATTGAACCCGCTGCCTTCAGCTATGAAAAATACGCTTTACCTGAAAAACTGTATATTTATCAGACTGACATGGTAAGCAGGACATCCTCAATTCTCAAGGATGAGAAGGGAAACTCGATTTCCCAGCTCACCGACGACGACAACAATCCTCTGACAGCCATTTTTGAATATGACAAAGTACTCGGAGAAAATACCCGGTATACTTTCGATATAACTTCATATATCAACAAAGAACTTGCCGGAAAATATTATGAATACAGGCGTGGCCTTCATATCGGAATATCACAGGATGATTACAGAACGACCCTGAACAGAATCCTTTTTGAGGGCAAAAAACCACCTGTAAAACTCAGACTTTATTATTTATCTTACTGATATGCATATGCGCACCGCGCGGAAAACATATATTCTCGTACTGCTAATCTTCTGCTTTCAGGCCGGAACGATTTCTGCCCAGAGCACATCATCGCCATATTCCGTTTTTGGCCTGGGATTTCTGGAAGGTAACAGCGCCGGTCCGTTCAGGGCCATGGGTGGTACAGGCATCGGATTCCTCTCAGAAAAATCTGTAAATTATATGAATCCTGCTTCTTACAGCGGAATCGACAGCCTGATTTCAGTGTTTGAAGTTGGTTTATTCGGAAAATACACCACATTCTCAACATCACGCGAATCACAGTCTCTTTTCAATTCCAACCTGAAATATATCCTGATGGGGTTCCGTGTCACCCCATGGCTCGCAACCAGCTTCGGATTTTCTCCATACAGTTCAATCGGTTACAATATAAATACAATAAGTACCATTGAGGGAACTAACACCAGGTATGTTAAAACATTTACAGGTGAAGGAGGAGTCAATCAGGTGTATTTTGGAGGTTCAATAACGCCCATGAAGAATCTGTCGCTTGGATTCAATGCCGCATATCTTTTTGGCAACGTAACACACACGGAGTCATCAGCTGTCTATTCTTATTATCTTGAAGATATAACTTACATTTCAAACTTTGACTTCAACTACGGCTTGAATTACAGGGTGATAGTTGATAAAATGAGGTTTAGTCTCGGGCTCATTTACGGAAGTTCGAAAAAACTCAGGACTGAAAATGTAACCACAATACAGACAGCCTCAACGACCGAAACACTTAAAAAAAGGAGTTACAAGTACAGCATTCCTCAGAACATGGGTGCAGGGATAGCTTTTACAAAAGGATTCTTCAGTGCAGGTTTTGACTTTGAGCGAAGCAACTGGGAAGATGTACAGTTTAAAAATGCCTTCATCCATACAAGGAACAGCAACAGATATTCTTTCGGAATAGAATTTCCTTCACAGGGTGTCAAGAAAGGCACAACAGGGATGATATTTTACAGGCTGGGAGGAGAATTCAGGGAATCCTATATAACCATCGATAACACTCCCATTAATTACCGGGCGGTGACATTAGGCGCCGGAATTCCACTGAACAACTGGATAAGCGTTGTCAATGTGTCGCTCGAATTAGGACAGAACGGCACAACGAGCAATGGATTGTTCCGCGAGAGTTTTGTTAACCTCCACCTCGACCTTTCATTCAAGGATTTGTGGTTCATGAAGAAAAGGTACAATTAGTTTCAGACCAGGTACCTGTTGACCATTTCAAAAAATGATGACCGGAATGATTCCCCGATCGGGATTCGCTGAGTACCTATGACAATCCTGCTGTTTTCAATCATGTCAATCTTCCCTGCTGCCACTATATAGGATTTGTGAACCCTGAAAAATGAAGACGGAGGCAGTTTTTCCATTATGTTCTTCATCGTTGTTTTTGTGAGAATCAACTTGCCCTCGGTGTATATCTTCACATAGTCCTTCAGCCCTTCGATATATAGAATTTCACTTAGATCAATCCTGATTGTGGTGTATTCAACCTTTACCATCAGGAATTCGTTCATCGACACGGATGTCTCCTCTGATGACTGCTGGGCAGGATTTTTAAGTCTTAGCAGCTGGTATGCCTTACTGACTGCCTTTGAAAATTTCTCATAACTGATTGGCTTTAAAAGATAATCCACCGCATCAACTTCAAAACCTTCAAATGCAAATTCCCTGTGGGCAGTGGTGAAAATCGCCATCGGGGGGTTGTAGAGTGTTTTCAGGAATTCATGCCCCTTTATCTGAGGCAGGACAATGTCGATGAAAATAAGATCGACCTGGTTGCTGTTAAGGGTTTGAAGAGCCTCATACGGATTTGTGAATGTCCCTATCAGGTTGGTGAGCTGGCTGCGCGAGCAATACTCTCTGATTGTTTTGAGAGAGGAGACCTCATCATCCACGGCTATACAGTTAATTGAATTTTTCCTCATCCCCTTTCAGTTTTCAGATCCTTCCCGGATAAACTTTCAGAGCTTCTTCCAATGTCTCCATCGCATTCCTGAGATCATCGATCCTAAGAACGTAGGCTATCCTGACTTCATTTTTACCCAGTCCGGGAGTTGAATAAAAACCTGATGCAGGTGCAACCATAACTGTCTGTCCCTTAAAACTGAATTCTTCAAGAAGCCACCGGGCAAATTTCTCCGAGTCATCAACGGGCAGTCTGGCTACTGCATAAAATGCTCCCCTGGGCCTGGGGCAGTAAACTCCCGGCATTTTATTAAGAGCATCAACCATGAAATCGCGGCGGGCCTTGTATTCCTTATTTACCTTTTCAAAATAATCATGAGGTGTGGCAATGGAAGCCTCAGCTGCTATCTGGCCAAGTCCGGGAGGAGAAAGCCTTGCCTGGGCGAACTTCAGTGCAGTCGAAATAATCTCTTTGTTGCGGGTGACAAGGGCACCTATCCTGATTCCGCATTCACTGTACCTTTTTGAAACCGAATCGACAAGTATTGTATTCTGTTCTATTCCCTCAAGCTGCATTGCTGAGATATGCCTTGCACCGTCGTAAATAAATTCGCGATAGGCTTCATCGGCAAAAAGGAAGAGATCGTGTCTCTTTACGATTTCCCTTATCCTCAGCAATTCCTCCTGTGAATAGAGATAACCTGTAGGGTTATTCGGGTTGCATATTATTATGCCTTTAGTCTTTTCAGTGATTTTCCTTTCTATTTCCGCAACCGGAGGAAGGGCGAAATCATTCTCAATTGAGGATGTAACAGGTACTATCTTTACACCCGCCGTAACCGAAAATCCATTGTAATTTGCGTAAAAAGGCTCGGGGGTAATTACTTCTTCTCCAGGGTTTACGCATGACATAAGGGCAAACAAAATAGCTTCCGATCCGCCGGTGGTTATCAGGATTTCGCTGTGGTCGACATTTATCCCCAGTTCCCTGTAAAAGCCTGCCAGTTTCCGTCTGTACGATTCATTACCTGCTGAATGACTGTATTCCAGTACATCAAGGTTAAGGTTTTTCACGGCATCAAGGGCAACTGAGGGAGTGGGAATATCCGGCTGACCTATGTTGAGGTGGTAAACCCTAATGCCTTTTTTCTTTGCTTCTTCGGAATAAACCACAAGTTTTCTGATCGGGGAGGCAGGCATTGCCCTGCCTTTATCTGATATTGTCGGCATCTTGAAAGAGATTGTCTTATGAACTACGTTGAGCAAAATTAGGAAAATTCCTGATGGCAAAATGTTTATTTAGCTGAATCCGACATAT
>JAAYUS010000018.1 GCA_012517605.1 Bacteroidales bacterium | reverse complement strand
TTCAAAAAAGGACACAGGATAATGGTCCAGGTTCAGAATTCATGGTTCCCTCTTGTTGACAGGAATCCCCAGAAATTCATGAATATCTATAAATGCTCCGAAGATGATTTCCAGAAGGCCACTCACAGGATTTATCATGATGCTATGAATCCGTCGCATGTCACATTGAGCATTTTGGATGTCGGGAATAAATAATATGGTCTTTTACAGGATGTGGACTCGTTGTTTTTAACCCCTTTCTTTTTCACCCACGGGGAAAAGGATAGTGGTAAAATCCGTCATGCAATAGTAGGGCCTGTAAGGGGTTAATGTTAAGATCAGCTGGTCTTTACAATCATTCCCGATCTTTGTTTTGACCCCCTTTCTTATTTCCCCCACGGGGGAAAGGACGGCTCAAATTGCAGACTCACGTTTTTTTTTTTGCAACTCTGAAGGTCTATGAAAACTTTAACGCCTTTATTGATCCGCAACCTGGGAGGGAATATTCCAAACTTGAAGAATAATCAATACCGAGAAAAACTTTAATCGGAGGTCTCCGTCCCCCCTGGGGGAAGGTCGGGAAGGGGGTAAGAATTGATCCAACCGCTACAAGATTAAACCCATAATTTTTTACAAAATCTAATCAGTATTACCGGAACCGCTCCGCGGTTCCATCAATGCTAGGATTAATTTTGAATCAGATTATCCCGAACCGCGGAGCGGTTTCATCAATTGTTTACAAGCCTTATTCCCCAGTTTTCTTATGACCCATTATTTTCATTTTGGAATAAATATCACTCCCTGTAAAACCTAACATTAATTTTCTTTATTTTGTTTAATCTCTCAGAACTGACATCAATATAAAATATCATGGCACAAAGAACCATATCGCGAAGACAATTTATGGCCACTGTGGCCGCAGGAGCAGGAACGGTGATGCTGGGAAAGACGGCTTTTGCCGAAACAGCAGCATCATTGCCTGCATCATACGATCCATTCTCAACCGTGACACTTGGTAAAACAGGGATCAAAACGACACTCCTGGGAATGGGAACAGGCTACAGCGGGTATAACCGTTCATCAAATATAACGAGGGCAGGCGTGGCCGAATCTCTTATAAGAACGGCTTATGAAAAGGGAATCCGCTATTTTGACTGTGCCGACAGCTATGGAACGCATCCATTTACAAAAGCTGCATTGAGCGGTATTCCCAGGGAAAATTACGTACTCGGAACAAAAATGTGGATCACCCAGGGAGGCATTCCTGAAAATGAAAAAGGATTTCCGGAGGTTGTGGTCGACAGATTCCGTCGAGAACTGAATACAGATTATCTTGATCTTGTCCAGCTTCATTGCATGACTGAAGGGGACTGGACAGAGAAATACAAACGGCACATGGATGAACTTGAAAACCTGAAAGCAAAAAAGGTGATCAGGGCTCATGGAGTCTCAGTGCATTCCTTCGAAGCTCTCGAGGCTGCCGCCGCCTCTCCGTGGGTCGACGTGATACATGTCAGGATCAATCCGTTCGGGGAAAACATGGATAAAAAGGATGCATCACTTGTTGTTCCTGTCATTGAAAAGTTCCATAAGGCAGGCAAAGGTGTGATTGGGATGAAACTGATAGGCGGAGGACGGCTGAAGGACGATACGGCAAAAATTGACGAATCGCTGAGGTTCGTACTCGGACTTGGGACCGTCGATCTGCTTATTGTAGGCTTCGAAAAACCGGAGCATATTGATGATTATATACGCCGTATCAGAGGAGTTCAGAAATCCTGATAACGCTGCTTTGCGGTATGACACATAACTGGTGAACGTTCAGCCAAAACAAAAATCATGATCAGAAAATCAATATTGCTGTCGGCTTTGTTATTTGCTTTGATCCCTGTAACGGGTTTTTCACAGGAAGGCGGGCTATCGTCAATTGTTGACCCCGGATCCAAACTTGAAAAACTTTCCGGAGAATTCAGTTTTACTGAAGGTCCGGCAGCTGATAAGGCCGGAAATGTCTACTTCACCGATCAGCCTAATGACAGGATAATGATCTGGTCGACTGACGGCAGGCTGTCAACTTTCATGCAGCCTTCAGGCCGGTCAAACGGACTGTTTTTTGATAAAAACGGTTATTTATGGTCCTGCGCTGACGAAAAAAATGAACTATGGTGCATAGGACCAGGAAATAAGGTCACGCCGTTGCTCAACAGCTATGAAGGAAAGCTTTTCAACGGCCCGAATGACCTTTGGATAAGGACAGACGGTTCTGTCTTCTTTACTGATCCTTTCTATAAGAGGTCATGGTGGGACCATTCTGAAATGCCCCAGGAAAAGCAATGCGTATATTATCTTGCACCTGACCATAAAACCCTGAAACGGATCGCCGACGATCTGAAACAACCCAACGGCATAATCGGGACTCCTGACGGCAGAACATTGTATATTTCCGATATAGGAGATAACAAGACATGGGTTTACAGTATTAATCCCGACGGAACACTTTCCGGTAAAAAGCTTTTTTGTGAGATGGGCTCCGACGGAATGACTATTGACAAAAAAGGGAATATATACCTGACCGGAAAAGGAGTTACTGTTTTCGATAAAGAGGGAAAGAAGCTTGGCAACATACCGGTTCCTGAAAACTGGACAGCCAATGTGTGTTTCGGAGGAAAGGACAGGAAGGAACTTTTTATCACTGCAAGCAAAGGTTTATACAGGATAAAAGCCAGATTAAGGGGCGCTTATTGAAATCTTCACCTGTTTAAGGAATTATCTTTTTTGCGACTTTTTTTTATTACTGCAATAAAAATATTTATAATTGTAACCTGATTTAGAATTTGGTTTAAGAGATTACCATTTAATTCATTCAAAAAGGTTGTGATGGAAGGAACAAGAAGAGCTGATGTAAAGCCCGGAATTGAAGTAATGGTTGAACTTGTTGAGGACAGGCATACCGGCCGGCTTACAGGAGGAAAGGTAAAAGAGATAATTACAACTGCCCCGGTGCATCCACATGGTATCAAGGTCATACTTGAAAACGGATTGGTTGGGCGTATCAAAAGAATTATCCAGTCGAACTGATAAAAAACCTGTAACTTGCAGGTTATTCATAGTCAGACTGTATTTCAAACTAAGATCCATTTGTCATGAAATATGAGGATTTTATTGTCACTGCTTTAGGGAAGGGGAGTGTTGTTTCTCCGCTTAAAACCCCGCAAAGGGAAGACAGCCCGGTATACAAATTCGTGGGCGACAATGAACGGATCCTTTACGAAGTTGGGCTTGATGACTTTCTAAGGTACAAGGAAAGCGGGGAGACTCCAATTTCGTTTGAAAAGGCAGGTCCCAAGGAAACAATATTTTTTGAGCCTGCGAAAACCAAAGTTGCAATAGTGACATGCGGCGGATTGTGCCCCGGCTTCAACAACGTGATCAGGGCACTGGTGAACCAGCTTGTCTACAGGTACGGTGTTACGCGTATCCTTGGCATCCAGTACGGATATGAAGGACTTATACCCAAGTATAATCATGCTGTTGTGGAACTGACTGCTCCGATGGTAAGCGACATCTATCAGTCGGGAGGTACATTCCTCGGCACATCGAGGGGTAACCAGGATGTTGAACAGATGGTTGACACTCTAGAGATCCTGAATATCAATGTTCTTTTCTGTATCGGCGGCGACGGAACCCTCAGGGGCGCACATGCAATTTTTAAGGAAATCGAAAAAAGAAGGCTTAAAATAGCAGTAGCCGGAATACCGAAGACGATTGACAATGATATCGACCTAATCCAGAAATCTTTCGGATTCGAAACTGCCTTTTCAATAGCCAACGATATTATAAGAAACGCACATAATGAAGCTCACGGAGCCTATAACGGGATAGCCCTTGTCAAGCTTATGGGCCGTGATTCGGGATTCATTGCAGCCAGCGCTGCGCTTGCAATACAGGAAGTCAACTTCGTACTTATACCTGAAGTGCCTTTCGACCTGTATGGACCCCGCGGCTTCCTCAAAATACTCAGGAAACGTCTCGAGGAAAGACATCATGCAGTGATTGTGGTTGCTGAAGGAGCAGGACAGGAATTCTTTGAGAATGAGCAGGCCGAAAGAGATGCTTCGGGAAATATAAAACATAAAGATATAGGGATCTACCTGAAGGAAAAGATCAGAGAAGAATTTGATGCCAAAGGATTTCCTCATTCAATAAAGTATATCGACCCAAGTTATATAATCAGGAGTGCGCCAGCCAACGCCAACGACAGCAAGTTCAGCAACCTGCTGGCCCAGAATGCCGTTCACGCAGCTTTGGCCGGAAAGACCGACTTTGTTGTTGGATACTGGAACAATGAGTTCACCCTGATCCCCATCCCGATGGCAGTGGCAAAAAGAAAAAAGATCGACGTTGAAGGTGAACTGTGGTGGAATGTGCTTGAGGCTACAGGCCAGCCGATCAGTATGAAAAACCATTGATATGGTGAGGAACATTATTTTCGATCTTGGCAATGTCCTGATAAGTTTCATTCCTTCCGAATACCTGAAAAAGCTTAACTATCCGGCGAACATAAGGAATACAATAATCCATGATATTTTCCAAAGTGAAGAATGGAAGAAACTCGACAACGGCGATATCACTGTCAGGGAAGCCATTGATTCCATTGTTCCAAGATCAGCCCTCAAACGCGAGGAAATAGCCCTTGTTTTCAATTTAAGGGCCGATATAATGTTTCCCCTTGACGATAACGTCAGACTCCTTCCTGCGTTAAAAAAACAAGGTTTCAGGGTATATTACCTTTCCAACTTCCATATGGACATTTTTGAGATCGTCAGCCACGATTATTACTTTTTCAGGTATTTCGACGGAGGGATAATTTCAGCTGACGTCAAACTTTCAAAACCAGATGAAAGAATTTACAGGCTTATCCTGAAAAAGTATTCCCTTAAGCCTGAAGAGTCACTATATATTGACGATATTGAGGAAAATGTCATGGCAGCCGAAAAAGTTGGCATGAGTGGTCTGTTGACTTTTGGATCTCCGAAATTCGTTGCAGACCTTGAAAAAAAACTTGACATTAAAATCTCCGTTTAAAGATATTTTTTTTTAATGCTGATTTCTGCCTCAATTAAGGAATAATAAAACTGCGGGCAGAAGTTCAAATTCCCGGGGCTCCCCCGGTAAATCTCCAAATATTCAATTCTCGCCGGGATAATTGTTAATAAAATAACATTTAAATTATTGAATTTCAATCAATTAAGGATTGTTTTACAAAAGATGGAGGACAGACAGTTCAGGACCGTTTTTTATAATATTCTGTCAGAATTGATGCCTTGCTCCTTCCGACAAGTTTTTCGAGATCGGCGTAGGGAATGTTTCTTATCTGGTCCACGGAATCAAATTTTCCAAGGAGGACTTTCTTGGTTTTTGGTCCTATTCCCTTTATTCTGTCGAGTTCCGATTTTATCATCTCCGACGAACGCTTCCGGCGGTGGAAATTTATTCCAAACCTGTGTGCTTCGTCTCTCAGTTGCCGGATAAGCTTCAGGCTGTAGGAATTTTTGTCGAGATATATCGGAACTGAATCCCCTGGGAAATAGATCTCTTCCAGTTTCTTGGCAATGCCTATCACAGTTATTTTTTCCCTGAGGTTCAGCTTGTCAATGCTTTTCATGGCTGAGGAAAGCTGTCCCTTGCCGCCATCGATGACGATAAGCTGAGGCAGCGGCTGACCCTCATCTAACATCCTTCGGTATCTTCTGAATATCACCTCCTCCATTGAGGAAAAATCGTCAGGACCTGTTACTGTTTTTATATTGAAATGCCTGTAATCATTTTTGCTTGGCCTTCCGTTGCGGAAGACCACGCATGCAGCGACCGGATTGGTACCCATAATGTTCGAATTGTCGAAGCACTCTATATGCACAGGAAGTGAAGGCATATGGAGGTCGTTCCTTACCTTTTCAAGGTTTCTGCCCGACCTTGCCTCAGGGGTATGTTCCAAAAGCTTTTTTTTCTGTTCGTGTTTATAGTAAATGGCATTCCGTTCAGCAAGCTGAAGCAGCTTAAGCTTCTCTCCTATTTTCGGTATCGTATACCGGATATTGTGAAACTGAATATCAGGTTTAAAAGGAACAATTATCTCGGGCGAATCACTTGAATATCTTTGCCTTATCTCGGTGATCGCAAATCCCAGAAGGGATTCTCTTTCTTCATCGACCTTTGATCTCATTTCAAGAGTAAATGCTTGTACTACAGCTCCTTCAACTACTTTCAGGTAGTTGACATAACATCTTTCATTGTCTGCTGTAAAAGCAAATACATCAACATTCCTGATATTGTTGCTCACGACTGCCGAGTGACTCCTGAAGCTGTTAAGAAGTTCGATCTTTTCCTTGAGCATCTGGGCCTCTTCAAACCTTAGTAAAGCAGAATATTCCGCCATTTTTTCCCTGAGTCTTCCTGTTACGGCAAGGATATTTCCTTTCAGAATATCCCGGATCTGGACAACCGATTCATTGTAGTCAGATTCATCCTGGAGACCGATGCATGGCGCTTTGCAGTTCCCTATATGATATTCGAGACATGCCTTGAATTTATTAGCCGAGATATTTTCCTGTATAAGGTTATAGTTGCAGGTCCTCAATTTGTAAAGCTGCCTTATGAGAGTTATAAGGGTTTTGACCATCAATCCCGATGTATAAGGGCCAAAATAGGCCGAACCATCCCTGATAATGTTACGTGTGCTGAACACCCTGGGAAAAGGTTCTTTTTTTATGCAGATCGAGGGGAAGGTTTTATCATCCTTCAGCAGGATGTTGTATCGTGGCTGGTGCTTTTTTATGAGGTTGTTTTCGAGCAGGAGGGCGTCGGATTCACTGTCTACTACTATATGCCTTATTCCCGCAGCCTTTCTGAGCATCACAGTTGTTTTTCCCGACTGGTTTTTTGAAAAATAGGAAGAGACGCGTTTGCGGAGATTCTTTGCCTTTCCGATATAAATGATCCTTCCTCCGGAGTCAATGAACTGGTATACCCCCGGTTTTTCGGGCAGCAGATCTGTCACTTTTTTATGGTCCTCCAGCAGGGTCATACTAAACCTGTCTTTGTAAATATCATTCAGCAAACAGATTTGTAAACCTGAATTCTTTCCCGTCAAAAAGGCCTTTGTCGCTCAGTTTAAGTTCCGGTATTACAAGCAAAGCCATGAATGAAAGGGTCATGAACGGAGCTGTCATTCTGCTTCCCATCGACTTTACCAGATCAGAAAGACGTTCATATTCCTGGGCAACCTTTGCGACCGGTTCGCCTGACATTATTCCCGCGACCGGAAGAGGAAGCGATTCAATATGCGTGCCCTCGGCCACAGCCAGTCCGCCTTTCATTTCCACAACCTTGTTTACAGCATTTATAATATCATCATCAGATGCACCGATGCATATTATATTGTGACTGTCGTGGGCAACCGAAGAGGCGAAAGCTCCTTTTTTAAGACCGAATCCCTTAATAAAGCCAACTGCCGGCGGCCTGTCTTCATACCTGTCTTTTACAACTATTTTGAGAACATCCGATTCAATATCCGGATCTACTTCCTTTCCCTCCGGAATCTGTGATATTATCTGCCCTGTGTTTAGACTTCCGTCATACGCTTCAATTATCCTGATTTTCCTGCCTTTTGCTTCGACTGAAATTTGCGTGGTGCTGACAGGAGTGCAGCTGAAATTGTTAACAGGAGCTGCCTTCACGATATCAAACAGAATCCTGCCGTGTTCAAATACCTTTTTCCCTTCGATCCAGGTTTCCTCAACGTTCATTGTCGCAGGGTTATCTACAATAACCAGATCGGCCGGATCGCCGGTAAGGAGCAATCCGGTGCTGAGATTGTAATGCCGTGCGGGATTTATCGTGCAGCTTCTTATTACGTCAAAAATATCATATCCGTCTGAAACAAGCCGGGCTACCAGAGCATTGATATGCTGTTTGAGAAGCATTTCCGGATGCAGGTCATCGCTGCACAGCATAAGCATTTCCGGATTGCTTTTAAAAAGCTCCTTCAGGGCATCGAGGTTTTTCGCGGCGCTCCCTTCCCTGACAAGGATCTTCATTCCCAGAGCTATTTTTTCCCTCGCTTCTTCAGCAGAAGTGCATTCATGGTCAGTTGAGATTCCGGCAGCGACATATTTTCGCAACAATTCACCGGTCAGGCCCGGAGCATGGCCATCAACAGGCTTTTTAAGCCTCCTGGCGACCTCAAGTTTTTTCAGCACTTCGCTGTCACCATAAACAACCCCCGGATAATTCATCATTTCCGCAAGATAATGTATGTCATGAATCGACAGCAGTTCCTCCACCGCAAAAGCATTTAACTCTGAGCCGGCAGATTCAAAGGGTGTTGCCGGGACACATGATGGTGCACCGAAATAGAATTTCAGCGGAACTCTCTTTGAATCTTCTATCATGAACCTGACGCCACGGATCCCCAGAACATTTGCTATTTCGTGCGGATCTGAAACTACTGCTGTTGTTCCACGTGAAACAGCTGCAGCAGCAAATGATCCCGGAGTCACCATTGAACTTTCAATATGAATATGAGAATCAATAAGACCCGGCATTATAAATCTTTCATGACAATGCTTTACGCGGACAATCTTCGATATAATACCTCCTGATATCGAAATTTCAGCCGGATATATTTCCCTGCGGTGTATGTCAACAAGCTTACCTGATATAATCATCAATTTCACCTCCGGAATTAAGATAATAACATATTATATGATCAAAATTCTTTCGCAATTAACCTGTTGATTCTCTAGTAATCCGTCTCCTGTATCTTATCCGGAAGTACAGATAAAAAACAGGCTCTTGCAGCGTTAAATATTCAGATCTCAGTAACAAAATGGCTCTGTAATAAAAATAAATGCAATAAATAATCAATTAATTTTTCAATTGTTCCACGTGGAACAATTATCTTCCTAGGTACATTAAAAGTATATTAATGTCTGAGGGAGAAACTCCGCTTATCCTTCCTGCCTGCCCAATATTATCAGGTCTGATCCTTCCAAGTTTCTGTCTCCCTTCGGTTGAAATCGACAATAACTCCGAATAATCAATATCGTCGGGTATTCTGACTTTCTCGAGTCTCTTTATTTTTTCAGCGACTACCTTTTCTCTCTGTATATATCCTTCGTATTTTACCCTTATTTCTGCAGATTCAATTATTTCATTCCTGTTAACAGGAAATTCCCCGTCGTCAAAGTTGAAACCCGACTCAGAAATCTTGTTTAGTTCTTCGAGAAATTCACTAAGGTTAACCTGCGGTCGTGCTGCAATCGTAATGGCTTTTACTCTCTGTCCGATCCTGTTTGTCTCAACAGCATCAAGAAATCCATTAATGCTCTCAGGAGTAACACTTGTTTCTTTCAGATAATGAATGAGATTTTCAATATTCTGTTCTTTCCTTTTTAAGATGGCGAGACGTTCTTTATCAGCAAGCCCTATTTCAAAACCCTTTTTTGTCAATCTTTCGTCAGCATTGTCCTGCCTTAATAAAACCCTGTATTCAGCCCTTGCCGTAAACATTCTGTATGGTTCATCCACGCCTTTTGTAACCAGGTCATCTATCAGCACGCCAATATACGATTCATCCCTTCCCATAACAAATTCCTTTTCTCCCCTGATCTTCAGCACCGCATTTATTCCTGCCATCAGTCCCTGAGCCGCCGCTTCCTCATAGCCTGTCGTCCCGTTTATCTGTCCCGCAAAATAAAGACCCCCTATCATTTTTGTTTCCAGTGTGCTTCTAAGTTGTGTCGGCTGGAAAAAATCATATTCTATCGCATAGCCCGGCCTGAAAATCTCAGCATTTTCAAGTCCCCTGACTTTTCTTAGCGCTCTCAGCTGAACCTCCAAAGGCAGACTGCTTGAGAAACCATTTATATAGTACTCTATTGTTTCTCTTCCTTCCGGTTCAATAAAAAGCTGATGTGCATCCCTTTCCTTAAATGTAACAATCTTGTCTTCAATACTCGGGCAATATCTTGGACCCCGGCCTTTGATCATACCTTTAAACAGAGGACTGTATTCCAGTCCCTTTCTAAGTTCTTCATGCACCTCTTCATTTGTATGAGTTATAAAACAACTCATCTGATCCGTTATCCCTGACTTGTCTGATAAGTATGAAAAAGTCCTCCCCTCTTCATCTCCCTTTTGCTCGGTCATGACAGAAAAGTCAATTGTTCTTCCATCGATCCTTGCGCTGGTTCCTGTTTTAAGTCTTTCAACAATGAATCCCAGTTCGCGTAACTGGTCGCTCAAACCTACAGATGCCTGCTCTCCTGACCTTCCTCCCTTAATATTTTTGAATCCGACATGCATAAGACCATTCAGGAAAGTGCCATTTGTAAGGATTACTGCTCTTGAGTAGAATCTTGTACCAAATGCAGTTTCCACACCTTTTACCGTCTTTTCCCCGATAATAAGAGACTTTGCCTGTTCCTGCCATATGAAAAGGCGTTCAGTACTCTCGAGCACTTTTCTCCATTCAATGCTGAATCTTTGCCTGTCGCATTGTGCTCTCGGGCTCCACATTGCAGGTCCTTTTGACCTGTTCAGCATTCTGAACTGTATCATACTGCGGTCGGTAACTATTCCGCTCATTCCACCAAGAGCATCTATCTCCCTGATTATCTGTCCCTTCGCAATTCCTCCCATCGCCGGATTGCATGACATCTGGGCCAGTTTTGTCATATCCATTGTAATCAGAAGAGTCCTTGCTCCCATTTTTGCCGCAGCATGAGCTGCTTCACACCCGGCATGTCCCCCTCCCACAACAATAATATCGTAACTGAAATCCATTTACTCTTTCGCTAAGAACTGTTTTATCTTTGACTCCTGAATTCCATGCATCACTTTTCTGTTTTCCTCATTATCATCCCTATAACCGCACAAATGCAATACCCCGTGAATCATCACCCTGATGATTTCCTGTTTCCTGGGAACATTAAATCTTCTTGCATTTTCTATTATTGTTTCAATGCTTATATAAACCTCTCCGTTTAGCAAATTGTTTTCGCTGTAATCAAAAGAAATAACATCAGTGAAATAATCATGGCCAAGGAACTCCCTGTTAATTTCCAGAAGTGATTTGTCGTCGGTAAAAATAAAATTAAGGTCACCCGGGATTTTCTTTTCTTCCATGATGACCTTTTCCAGAAATTTCTTTATTTCCCCCGTTCTGTGTAACCTGAAATTTATCCTGTCATAGAAAATTTTAATACTCAATTAACGACCTCCTTGAAACTCATTGTTACACTGTTTCCCTTTTCATTAAACTTGATGGAATCAGCCAGCTTCGACATCAGGAAGACTCCCCGGCCGCTTAATTCCTCAATATTTTCAGGCAATGTAGGGTCAGGAATTTTATCGGGACTAAAACCATTCCCTTCATCAGTAACTGTTATGGTAATATCATTGTCTTTAAAATCAATTTCAACATCCACAAGCTTTTGCGGATCCGACTTATTTCCATGCGTTATGGCATTATTTACAGCTTCAAGTGCTGCAACCATAATTTTGCCATAATCATCCTGTTTTACCCCAACAGCTCCTGTTATTTCATCAATAGCATTCTCAATGATTCTCAGGTTTGCTATTCTGGACTCAATTTTAAGTCTTTTATACATTTTCGACATTATTATGCCATTTTCAGATAAACCTGAAAAGTTATGCAATTTCTAATTTTTTTTCGAAATCCACAATTCCGGATCCAAATTTACTTTCTCTTCTGTTATCATAAACTTCAAAACAGCCTCATTTCCCCTGTCCCTGTCGTTATAAACATAACCCAACAGCTGTTTTGTATCAACCTTATCACCTGCTTTTACCGTAACATTCACAAGATTTGAATAAACAGTATAATATTTTCCATGTTTGATAATTATCGACATATTTGCGCCCTGAATTGAAAAAACCTTTGCTACAGTTCCCCTGAAAACACTTCTTACAGGCGTTTCACCTGAATTTGTAATCTCAATGTCGTTGTTGTTTTCCACAACATACTTCAATACAGGATGATTATGTATTCCAAAATGACTTGTGATCACTCCTTTTTCAACAGGCCAGGGAAGTCTTCCCTTGTTTTCATAAAAATTATCGCTAATGAGCTTTAGCTCCGGAGTCATCTCCGAAGTGTTTGTTTTCTTCCGTTCCTCAGCTATCAGCTTTGAAATTTCAGATTCTATTTTCCTTGCTATCCTCTTCTTTTCCTCCAAATCTCTCTGAAGCTGACGTTCCTTATTACTCAGGTTGCTTACAATCTTCTGCTGCCGGTCCTGTTCATTCTTTAAAAGATTTCGCTGCTGTTCCTCCTTAGATCTTAAAACGGATATATTAGTCAGATCCTCCTCCATTTTTTTCTTTGAAACTTCAATTTCAGCTTTTAACTCCTGGATCAGTTCTGTTTCCTGTCTTCTTATCTTTGTGATCTGCTGAAGGTATTTCACTCTTTTGTAACCCTGGTTAAAATCTTTTGCTGAAAGAATATATGCTATTTCCGAGGTGCCTTTTGATGTACGGAATGAACTGAGTATTGCATTCTGATAATCCCTTTTAAGCACTTTAAGGTCTGCTTCCATCATTTCAATGGCAATGTTATTGAGGTCAATCCTTCCGAGCAATAATAATATTTCATCCTGCATACTTTTTAAAACAGATTCACGTAAATTAAGCTTTCTTCCTATAATCTTAAGTTCATTCAAACTCTCTTTTTTTTCCTTCGCAGTCTGAGTCAGAAGATTATCCATGTAGGAGATCTCCTCCAGTGTTTTTCTTCTTTGCTCCTCAAGATCTTTACGTGACTGCCCCGCAAGAAAACAGGTTGAAACAAGCACCAGAAAAGCTGATAACAGAAATCTTTTCATCTGATCCTAACAGTTTTGTATCCTGAACCTGTAATGAATTTCAGAGGTCCTTCCCATGGCATATCTATTTTCCTTATCGTTATCAGGATGGTTACATTATTCATGTCATCACTCACTTCTATCTTCTCCGGGAACCTTATCCTGTTGACCGTAATGAAATCGCTGTACGCAATCATTATATTTCCGCTTCTTATGTCTCCTTCAAAGGAAGCTTTTACTACCTTACCTTTGCTGCAGTCAATAGTATATTCGATCCTTTTATCGTTAACCTGCAGCGTGGGGAGTATCATGCCTTTTGAACAATTAATATCCCTTACTGATTCGGCTTCACTGATTATAAGATCACCAAGCAGGGCGAAAATATATCCCGGATCAATGCCATACTTTTTTCTTATGCTTTTTGCATCACCAACTATGACTTTTTTATTAATCCTGTCATTGATGATTATAGTGTCCCTGGTTATTAAAGCCCTTCCTGCCTCCATGCCGGTTTTTGCCTTTACACTAACAAGAATGGAATCAGGTCTTCTGAATTTTATTGAAGCATTGAAATTTACAGCCATATTCTCCTGTGTCAGTCTGACATCGGCCCTCTGGATATAAAAATCATTATTTGAAAGATTATTCCTTAAAATTTCCTTCAGAGCATAGCTGCTGCCTGCCGGTTCATAGGAAGGCAGGTTCTCACTTACGGTCTTTTTACTTACTGAGCAGCTTAGCGCAATTATGCCTATCAATACTGATATAAGGGTTACTTTCCGCACTTTAATATTTCATTTTGCAGTTCATTTTTTGTAGAATCGAGTAAAACAGCCTTCTTCCAGCTTTTTACAGCATCCCCGCATCGACCCATTTTTTTCATAATAAATCCGTAATGCTCATAATATTCAGCATCATTGTTTTCATCCGATGCAAGTATCTTTTCCATTATCCTTGCAGCCTCCCTGGCCTTTCCTCTTTTGTAAAGAACCCAGGCGTATGTATCAAGAAACGTATTGTTGCTTTTATCCTTTTCAGTAACGATTTTCGCCATTTTTTCTGCCTCTTTCAGATTCATATCCTGTTCAGCAAGATAATACGCATAATTATTCATTACTGTAAGATCATTGTTGTTCAATTTCAACGCTTCATCATAAGCTTTGAAAGCTTCGCCATAATTTTTCATCCTGTAATAAAGGTCAGCCCTTATAGTAATTATCTGCAGCCTAATCTCCTTATTATCGCCGGCAAGTATATCGGCTTTTCTCAATTCTTCAAGCGCAACATCGTAATTTCCATTTTCAAGGGCCGCATTCGCATAAAGCATCTTTGCAATTACCGAACGGTTGAATTTTGTGGCACATTCCTGCCCTCTTAGCTCCAGATTTTTAAAATCGCGCAGTTCAAGGTACACAAACAGCAAACGTTCCCACGCAAAATAGTTATCAGGGTATGACTTTATGATCTCTTCAAGCCTGGCAGCAGCTTCCCGGCTTTTCTTTTGATTTTGAAGAAATTCAGGCCTCAGAAGAACAATAATACCATCATCCTTGTATTGAGCTTCAAGAAGCATCAATGCATGCTCCATGTTCTGGTTGAAACCTTTAATTATTTCAGGAATTTCTATCAGTTCTGAAACAAGAGAAACCTTCTCTTCCCTGGGAATCTTATCATTAAGGATAACTATGCTAAGAAGATCGAAAAGTTCTTCATAACTTTTTTCTTTTATCAGGAACCTGACAAGTGATAATTGAATTCCGGGATTATTAGGATTTCTTTTGATCAGATTGCTGTAAACGTCCCTTGCTTTTTCATTATCTCCTTCACTTCCATATATTTCAGCAAGATATCCGTTCAGTGTAATATCATCAGGACTTCCTTCAAGCAACTTCTGTACCTTTTGAAGAGCTTCCTTTTTTCTTCCTTCAGCAAGAAGTGTTTCAACAAGGGTAACCGATGTCTTTTCATTAACTCCATACCTTTCATCAAAATCGTTCAGTATGCTCCGGGCTTTCCCAAACTCTTTCTTCTCGTTATACAGACCTGCAAGTGAAATTAAAATATCATCTTTTCCAGGGTTTCCCTTTAGCGCTCTCTCATAGCATACAATTGTACTGTCAAGATTGTTTTCCTGATGGTATATTCCTGCCAGCAGCATGTTATACCAAAGATTACCCGGAGATAATTCACATGCTTTTTTCAGGAATTTCTTTCCTGCCTGAACATCACCCCTGCTGATCAGGATCTGGGCCATCTGGTAATAAGATGCGTCACTTGCAGGATTTATCTCAATACATTTCTCAAAGCATTCCATCGCATTCCCTATATTTCCCAGTAGCTTTTGTTTGATAGCCTCAATATAAAGATTGTTGTAACCGGCAAGATTATATTCCTGGCCCTGTTTAAGACCAGGCACTATTTTCCTTGTGCAAGATCCTGCAAGCAAGATTGCCGTAAAAAAAGACAGGATAATAAATATTTTCTTACTCATGATCATTCCTTTCCCGTATGCCCAAAACCACCTTCTCCCCTTTCCGTCTGAACAAGTTCCTCAACCTGCACCCATTCTGCTTTCTCATGGCTTGAAATTACCATCTGGCATATCCTTTCTCCGTCCTTTATAACAAAATTTTCCTCCGAAAGGTTAATAAGTATTATACACACTTCTCCGCGGTAATCAGCATCTATAGTCCCGGGTGAGTTCAAAACAGTTATTCCTTTTTTAATGGCTAGGCCGCTCCGCGGCCGGATCTGAGCCTCATACCCGACCGGTATTTCAATATAAAGACCTGTTTTAACGAGCGCCCTTTTCATCGGTTCCAGGACAATATCCTCATCGAGATTTGCCCGGATATCCATCCCAGCAGCATGCTCTGTTGAGTATTCCGGCAGTTTATGTTTTGACCTGTTTATTATCTTTATTTTCATTTTTCTGTTTTACTGAAAAACACTGTTATTAGTTTATCCCTGTATTGTGCGTATCCGACGAAAAGAAGCAAAAACACTGTATTTATCATCAATTCTGATGCCAGACCCGGATACTTGAAATAATGCCCGAAAATAACCATTCCTGTTGCCATCAGGAAATATGGGATATATTGTTTCATATTGTAGTTTACCTTATACCTTTTTTCTGCAAAAATAAATGATAGTAATATCATGGTTGCATATGATGCTATATGTGCCCAGGCCGAAGCCATATAGCCGTAAAAAGGAATGAAAAGGACATTTACGATTATTGTCACCAGTGCGCCTGCAAAAGTGATGTAAACAGCAAAAATTGTCATATCATTCAGCTTATACCATATGCTGTGGTTTATATAAATTCCGTAAAACAGGTATGCCATGCTTATAACCGGTACGACAATAATGGCTTCGCGGTAAGAGGAAGCTATAATATATTGAAATCCCGATATATATAAATTAACTACAAGATAAATGACAAGCATTGCCAGAATGAAATATTTCATCACTTCCGAGTATGTCTGTTTTGCATCGGCGTGCTTTGCCCTTTCAAAGAAAAATGGTTCTGCGGCGAATCTGAACATCTGGATAAACAATGCCATAAGCACCCCTATTTTATATCCGGCCCCGTATTTTCCCACAACAGCCAGACCATCTGCTTCTCCGATCATACGTCGGAGTATTACCTTATCAAGTACGTCATTTATTGTTCCGCTCAGCCCGGCAAGCAGAAGGGGGAATGAATATGCCAGCATCCTGTACCACAACGCCGGATCAAATCTTAATTTTACTCCAAGAATAAAAGGCAGCAGCATCAGCAGGGTAAATAAGCTCGAGATAAGGTTTGCAAGAAAAACATAACCAACCTTGTAATCCGGATCATATACCTGGTGGAACCAGCCGGTGCTTTTTTCCCATATGCCAGGTGCAATTTTCAGGAAAAAAACAACCAGTATTATAGTGATCACCACATTCATGATCTTAATTGTGCTGAAAACAAGGGGACGGTTTTCTTTCCTCAGTTTTACAAAGGGAATTGCGTTGAAAGCATCAATTGCAACAATTCCTGCAAACATCCTGATATAATCCTGGTGATCCTTATAATTCATTATTGAAGAAACAGGTTCTATGAAGATGTTCACAATGATGAGGAAGAGAACTGAGGAAATCATCAGGCTTATAAGCGTTGTGCTGTAAACCTTTGCTGCATCTTCACTTTTTTGTGCAAACCGGAAATAACCCGTTTCCATCCCATAGGTCAGAATTACAAGCAGAATGGCCATCCATGCGTATAATTCGGTAATAATACCATATTGACCCAATTCCTTGTAAAATATTCTTGTATAGAAAGGGGTCATAACGGCATAATTCAAAAATCGTGGGATAATCGTTCCCAGACCATAGATTAATGTCTGACCCGCAAGTTTCCTGACTTCTTTCATTTTGTAAATCCGACGGCAAATATAGTTTTAATGGGGCAATCCTGCGCTGCTGCAATGAGTTTCTATAAAGTTTGAATTTAGAAACTATTTTTTTCAAGTATCGTCCAAAGTTAAATATCTTTGCCCTCAGATTTGCAGAACGTTATTAACCAAATTTCTGTTTTCATGAACACCATCATAAAACGCTTTTTACCATTGGCTTTTCTTTTCTCACTTATTTCATGCGATGCCCCGGGAGGCAATGAGAATACAAAGGTCCTGATAAAGACTACGGCAGGAGATATCACCATCAGACTTTATGATGGGACTCCTCTCCATCGCGATAATTTTATCAGGCTTGTGAACATGGGGTTCTATGATGGCATCTCCTTTCACCGTGTCATTAAGGATTTTATGATACAGGCCGGCGATCCCCTAACCCGTTCAGGATTGACAAAGATCCAGTCTGATTCATTGAGCACATATACAATACCTGCCGAGATACGTAAGGAATACTATCATAAGAAAGGAGCCCTAGCCGCTGCACGTGAAGGGAATGATGTAAATCCTGAAATGCGTTCATCAGGCACACAGTTCTATATTGTTCAGGGTAAAAAATATACTGATCAGGATATAGCTGCAGCTGCCGAACGTATAAACAGCAATCTTAAACAAATAATTTTCAGCAGGCTTATAAGGCAAATTGCCGACAGTGCACGCCGAGCCGGCACTCCTCTTCAGGAAAGTGAAGTACAGGAAAAGGCCTCGCTTAAAATGTTCGATTACCTCACTTCACAGGGCGATTTCAAATTCACTGACGAACAGGTAAACGCTTATAAAACAACCGGAGGCGTTCCACGTCTCGATGGAACCTACACTGTATTCGGTGAAGTCACGGAAGGATTTGATGTTGTTGATAAAATTGCCTCTGTACCAACTGATGCATCCGATAAACCTGTTACTGATGTAAAAATATTGAAAATTAAAATTGTCAGATAGACAGTTCCTGATATAATATAAAATCCAATGCTTGAAAAAATTACAAATCTTGCCCACGAAATTATAGCTTCTGAAATCAGTGATTCTTCTGAACTTGAGGCATTCCGTCTGAAATACCTGAGTAAAAAAGGTATTATCAGTGAATTGTTTGATGAATTCAGGAATGTTCCTTCTGAGCTCAAAAGAGAGGTTGGCCGGAAGCTCAATGAACTGAAACAGAATGCACAGGAAAAATACAATACTTACAAGGGTACAATAGGTGCTGCAGAAGACAGATCAGGAGTAAACGATCTTACAAGGCCTGCTTATCCCTTTCCTTCAGGTTCACGGCATCCCATTTCAATAGTCAGAAGAGAAATAATCGACATTTTTTCCAGAATCGGATTTGTCGTCTCAGAAGGGCCTGAAATAGAAGATGATAATCATGTCTTTTCAAAACTGAATTTTGCCCCTGAGCATCCTGCTAGGGACATGCAGGATACGTTTTACATTTACAGGAATTCTGTTGAAGACTCAAATCCTGATGATATCCTTCTCCGGACCCATACATCATCCGTCCAGGTAAGGGTAATGGAAAAGCAAAAGCCCCCGATAAGGACCATTTCTCCGGGAAGAGTCTTCAGGAATGAAGCAATTTCGGCCAGGGCACATTGTATTTTCCATCAGATAGAGGGTCTTTATATTGATGAGAATGTGTCTTTTGCCGATCTGAAGCAGACACTCCTGTACTTTGCGAGGGAACTTTATGGCAAGGACATCAGGATAAGGCTTCGTCCCTCCTATTTCCCGTTCACCGAACCATCGGCAGAAATGGATGTAAGTTGTAACCTCTGCGGAGGAAAAGGCTGCAATGTATGCAAATATACAGGCTGGCTTGAGGTCCTTGGTTGTGGAATGGTGCATCCCAATGTACTTGAAGCCTGCAATATCGACAGTAAAAAATATACCGGATTTGCTTTCGGAATGGGTATAGAACGTGCTGCGATGCTGAAATACCAGGTAAATGATCTTCGTCTTTATTTTGAAAATGATATGCGTTTTCTTGAGCAGTTCCGGTCGGCATTTTAAAGTTATTGAACATAAAAAAACGGTATTGTTATTAAATAGATATTACAATTACATGACGATTTTATGAAACAGCATGATTTTCATGTTCCTTTATGTGAGAAATGTGCTCTGGAAACAGGCTCTCTTTTCAGAAGTCTTACTCCCGATGAAGTTGAAATGGTCAACTTTGAAAAGGATTTCAGGCAATACAAACGCGGCGATATTCTTTATCAGGAAGGAAACAGGATCAGCGGATTTTATTGCATCCACAGCGGGATCATCAAGGTTTACAAGACAGGGTTTGACGGCAAGGAACAGATAATCAGATTTGCCAAACCTGGCGAGATAATAGCATACAGGAGTGTCCTCAGCAATGAGGTGGCATGCACTTCCGCCAAAGTCATTGAGGATTGCCAGGTTTGTTTTATCCCTTCCGAGATATTGATTTCCCTGATCAAAACCAATTCATCATTTGCCCTTGACCTTCTTAAACTGGCATGCCATGAACTTGGTGAAGCCAATTCGTTTATTACTGACATTGCACAAAAAACCGTAAGGGAAAGACTTGCAGAAATACTGCTTCTTCTTGTTAATGATTTCGGCCTCGACGAAGAGAATTATCTGAAAATATCGCTTACAAGGGAAGAGCTGGCAAACATTGTAGGTACAGCTACAGAATCAGTTATAAGGCTTCTTTCAGAATTCAAGGCCGACCGGCTGGTTGAGCTTAACGGCAGAAAGATCCGGATTTTAAACCAGAAAGGATTGGAAAAGATAAGCAATGTGATGGAAAGAAACTAAAAAAGTCTGCCATTCATGTCGCGACCAAACTGGCGACCGAGGTGTCTGTATGCATGTTCTGTGGCCTCCCTTCCCCTGGGAGTTCTTTTAAGATAGCCCTCCTTGATAAGGAAAGGTTCATATACTTCCTCGATGGTACCACTCTCTTCTCCAACTGCAGTTGATATTGTATTCAATCCGACCGGGCCTCCTGCGAATTTGTCGATAATTGCTGTAAGTATCCTGTTATCCATTTCATCAAGCCCGTGCTGGTCGATATTAAGAGCTTTAAGCCCGTATCTGGTAATAGCCAGATCGATATTTCCCGATCCCTTTACCTGGGCAAAGTCTCTTATCCTCCTCAGAAGTGCATTTGCTATACGTGGGGTTCCCCTGCTTCTTCCTGCGATTTCCACAGCTGCATCTTCGTCGATTTTTACATTAAGGATACCGGCGGATCGTTTTACTATCCCCGTCAGTATCTCATGATCATAGTATTCAAGATGAAATGTAATCCCGAATCTTGCCCTTAAAGGACTTGTAAGAAGGCCTGACCTGGTAGTGGCGCCTATAAGGGTGAAATTATTAAGGCCTATCTGAACCGACCTTGCGCTCGGTCCTTTATCGAGCATTATATCAATCTGGAAATCCTCCATGGCGGAATATAGATATTCCTCAACAACCGGGCTCAGTCTGTGTATTTCATCAATGAAAAGGACATCGCCTTCCTCTAAATTTGTCAGAAGGCCGGCAAGATCACCAGGCTTATCAAGCACAGGTCCCGAAGTGACTTTAAGATTGACCTTCAGCTCATTTGCTATTATGGCTGCAAGAGTCGTTTTTCCCAGTCCGGGAGGACCATGAAGAAGTACATGATCGAGTGATTCTTTTCTTTTTCTGGCCGCAGTGACAAAAACCGTCAGATTGTCAATAATCTGTTTCTGGCCCTTGAAGTCATTGAAGGAAAGAGGTCTCAGCTGCTTTTCAAATTCCCTGTCACCGTTAGCAATGTTATCCTTTCTGATGTTGAAATCCTCTCCCATTTTATCGTAGATATCTTTGTTCTCTGACAGGCATTGAATATTTTAAAGGAGTTATATGAATCCTATTTAATAAGTTTAACGTCTCTTTCAGGAAGGTTGATCTTTACCCCATTGATACTGGTCTCAACATCATCCTTATATGTTATTGAAAGTACTATTATTCCTTCCTCATCATATTTCTTCCAGGTTTTTTGCCTTACCCCCATCCTGTAAAACTGTTCCTCTTTCGGACGTCCGTTCTCATAATAATATGTAAGCTGTCCGTCGGGATTTCCCTGAATGTAATTTCCCTTGAACCTGATCTTTCCGTCGGGATAATATGATTTCCACAATCCGTCGCGTAATCCGACTATATATTTTCCTTCCTCTGTATTGTCGCCTGACTTGTATTTCCATTCCCCGTTTTTCTCTCCGTCGGTGTATTGTCCTTTTGCTATAATATCTCCTGAAGGGGAATATTCTGTGAAAATTCCATCGCGCTGACCCTGGAAATATTCTTCTTCCCTGAGTACTGATCCGTTATCATAATACCATGTCCACAGACCATCAGGACGACCATTATTATAAGCACCTGTCTGTTCAAGTTTTCCGGCTGGTGTATAGAATTTCCAGAGTCCTGTTCTCCTGCTGTCGGTATATTGTCCTTCGGCCTGGGTCTTTCCATCGGGATACAGGTCCTTCCATTTGCCGTTGTATCTTCCGGCTTCATCAACTATTCCCTGTGAGAGAAGAAGGCCATTATCATTATAGACATAAGAATTTATGACCTTCCCTTCAGCATTATACTCCCTGTGTACCCCAACAGGTATCTTATTCCTGAACGGTCCGCTGTAAACAAGCTTATTGTTCTGGTCGTATCTGTTTTCTATCTCAATATCAGGCTGATCCTCAACTTCCGATTTAACCACTGATCCGTTTTCATACAGCATTGTCATCACCAGTATTCCGCGGTTGTCATATTCCTTATAGTATCCGTGAAGCATGTCATCCTTATAGCTTTTTTCGGATTTTACGCTTCCTCCTGGATAAAATTCTTTCCATACTCCCTGTTTAAGGCCTTTATTATCAGTACGGTTTATTCTCTCACGGCTAATCAGAAAGTCGTTATTGTATTCAAGAAGTGTTATTACATTTCCATTTTTGTCATATTCTTTTGAAAGACCTTCTTTCTTTCCATTCACATAGGAAAGAGTCTGTTGTATTTTTCCGTCGGGAAAATAGAAATATGCCGTTCCTTCGCGCCTGTCGCCGGCAAATAATTCCTTCGAATAGACATAGATGCCCTCAAAAGGATCTTTCCTGTATTTGTATGAATAACCGTTTCTTTTGCCGAAGAGATAATTTATTTTCTCTATTGTATCGCCTGCCTGGTCATAAAACACCCAAATGCTGTCAAGCTGAAAATTTGTATAACGTCCTTCTGATTTTTTTACACCTGTCACATAGAAACTTTTCCAGAAACCATCAGGTTTTCCGTTTTTGAAAACTCCTTCACTTGATATTGTTCCGTTGGGGTACCTGAATATCTGGTAACCATCCTGAATATTCCCGGCTGCCTGTCCTGATGCAGCGACAGCTGTTAATAAAATAACAATAGTGGTTAATGCCTTTTTCATAATTAAAGCCCTGATTTTTCAGATATATCCATCATCCGTTCTATTGGTTTCGCAGCCCTTGCAAGTATGTCAGCATCAATAAGTATTTCAGGCTTTTCATTTCTGAGACAGTTGTATATCTTCTCAACAGTTATAAGTTTCATAAAGTTGCATTCGCTGCAGCCGCATGTTGAGTCCTTTGGGGGTGCCGGAATATACTCTTTTTCAGGAAAGGCTTTTTTCATCTGGTGTATGATTCCCGGCTCTGTTCCAACAATATAAACTTTCGCGTGATCCTTTTTTGTAAACTGCAGAAGTGCCGAAGTTGATCCAATATAATCGGCGATCATCCTTACCGGTAATTCACATTCAGGATGAACAATAACCTTTGCTTCAGGGTGTTTCTTTTTTAGATCAAGTATGGCTTCAAGCGAAAATTCCTCATGAACATGACAGGCGCCGTTCCATACTTTAATATCCCGGCCGGTCTTGTTGAGTATATAATTTCCCAGGTTTCTGTCGGGTCCGAATATTATCTTTTCTTCCCTGGGAAGCGATTCAATGATCTGAACAGCATTTGATGAAGTACAGATTATATCAGACAACACTTTTATGTCAATGTTTGTATTGACATATGTCACTACTGTCCTGCCAGGATTTTCCTCGATAAACTTTTTAAAATCTTCAGCCCTGCATGAGTCCGCAAGCGAACATCCTGCATCCATATCGGGGAGCAGCACCTTTTTGGAGGGCGATAATATTTTTGCAGTTTCAGCCATAAATCTCACACCGGCAAAAAGTATAATATCAGAATCTGTCGACCTTGCTTTTTGGGAAAGAGCAAGGCTGTCGCCAATGAAATCAGCAATATCCTGTATGTCACCTGTCTGGTAATAATGTGCCAGTATTACGGCATTCTTTTCCTTTTTCAGCCTTCTGATTTCCTCTGCAATATTCCTGGTAAGATCTTTAGTCATTACTTTTGTCCTATAAAAGTTAAATTTCCAGATTCATGACCATTCTGTTTGATTTTTCAAAATTACTAATCCTTATTACATTATTGGCTTTTCAACAATCCTGATATTTCCAATATTATTAACTAAGAAAATTTTTATTTTTTATGATGTTTTATATATGCTGTTAATTGTGTTGAAACAATAATCAGATTTTTCTTTCAAATTACGTAATTGTCATCGGGCAAACAGTTTTTCAACAGTTCAAAAAATATACCATTTTTGAGAATCAGGAATTTAGCAAAGTAATTAACAATTGTTGAAAATGAGATACTGATAGGCACTTAATAGCTGAAAAATACTTTTTTATGTTCATATAGAGTTAAAATGTATGCAACATCTATTTAAAAATAGCACTTGCAACACTCCGGAACCATAAAAAAGCTTCAATTTGTTAATAAAACCAGACTTGTGATCTTTTACTCCTTACTTTTCAACATAATAATTACATTATGCAGGAGAACAGAAAAGTAACTTTTATTGTTTTCTTATAAGCAATCAATTGTATTAATTTGTAAATAATTATGACAGACAAAATATCATGAGGCATAACGGGAAAAAAATTGCAATAGCCTCCGATCATGCGGGTTATTTTCTTAAGGAAAAAATTGTAAAATATCTTATCAGCAACAATGTTGATATGAAAGACCTGGGACCTGATAAGTATGAATCTGATGACGATTATCCCGATTTCGGGCATCCTCTTGCCAGAGCAGTTTCGGATGGTGAATTTGATCTTGGCATTTCCATCTGTGGCACAGGCAATGGAATTAACATGACTGTAAACAAATACCAGGGTATAAGAAGTGCATTATGCTGGAATGAAGAAATCAGCAGACTGGCCCGTCAGCATAATGATGCAAATATCTGTGCCCTTCCTGCGAGATTCATCAATGAATCGGAAGCATACCTCATAGTAAAGACATTTCTCGAAACGGAATTTGAGGGAGGAAGGCATGAACGAAGAATAAATAAAATTCCGTTAAAACTTTACTGAAATGCTGTCAAATTCCTGCAAATACGGTATCAGGGCGATGATTTACCTTGCAAAGCACCATTCTGAAAAGACGAGTATAGGTATAAAAGAAATTTCTCATGATCTTGATCTTCCCACTCCTTTTCTTGCCAAAATAATGCAACAGCTTGCAAGGAATAAAGTTCTTAATTCGGTGAAGGGTCCGAATGGCGGATTTTCACTTTTAAAGAAACCTGAATCAATAACTCTGTATGATATTGTGAAGATCATCGACGGGGAAGATCTTTTCAAAAACTGCGTCATACATGACGGAACCTGCAAATCTGTAAAGAAAGGCAGGAAGGAATGTGCTGTTCATAACGACTTTGAAAATATCAGGAAAGACCTGCTGAAATTATTCAGGACAAAAACACTCGCCGAGCTTGCTGAATCGGCAGCAGATTCCGAAAACATTTTGCTCTGATCTACTTCTTGTAATAGGGTTCTATGAACAACCAGATACAGACTGCAGAAGCGGTTCCTGCAGTGTTGAACATTATATCAAGGATATCGGCTTTTCTTGTTTCAGTAACCCCCGCCTGGGCCAGTTCCATAAGTCCGCCAAAGAATACGGGTATTAAGGCTACAATTATTATCTGACGCGTATTGGAAAACAGATATCTGTGTTCAAGTATTATAACTCCCATAAACAGGAAATACAGACCAAAATGAACGAATTTATCGAGATATGGTATATCAAAAAGACCTGCCTTCTCAAAGGTTTTTGCATTTGCCAGACTCAGATAAAGAATTAAAAGGGAAACCAGGATTGAGAATTTGTTCCTATATATCATTTTAACAGTTTAGGGCAAATTTATATAATAGAATGATATTTTCTTTATAATTTTAAATGTTTCATCCATTTATAATGGCGGGCATTTATATTCATATACCTTTTTGCAGGACGCTCTGTGCATATTGTGATTTTTACCATGTTATTGCACCGCAGGATGTGCAGCCTTTCGTCAATGCTCTGTTAAAGGAAGCTGAATTGCGAAAGGAATATACAGGCAGTCAGAATATATCAACGATATATATTGGCGGCGGAACTCCGTCGGTCCTTCCTGCTGCTATGCTGAAGATCATTCTAAACAGGATCTTCCGACTTTACAATGTCGCGAACGACTGTGAGATAACTGTTGAAATCAATCCCGACGATGTAACCAGGGAATATCTTGAACAACTGAAGGAAACTCAGGTCAACAGGATCAGCATCGGGATACAATCATGGAGGGACCAGGACCTGAAATTCATGAACAGGCGCCATACATCATCCCAGGCTGCAAAGGCCCTTGAGGATATTTTCTCGGCCGGTTATGAAAATGTAACAATTGATCTCATTTACGGAATACCCGGGATGACTTCCTCTGCCTGGCTTTCAAATCTTGATTTCAGCTTCAGGTTCGATATCAGGCATCTTTCGGCATATCATCTGACAATTGAACCGGGGACTCTTTTTGGCAAAATGAAGGAAAAAGGATTGCTTTCCGAAATAGATGAGGAGGAAAGTAATCTTCAGTTCAACCTTCTGGTGGAAAAAGCATCCGAGGCAGGTTTCATTCATTATGAAATTTCAAATTTCGGGAAACCAGGATTTTTCTCCATTCATAACTCAAATTACTGGAAACAGGTCAATTACCTCGGACTCGGACCATCGGCCCACTCATTCAATGGATATTCTCGGCAGTGGAATGTCAGGGATGTAAAGAAATACATAAAAGCACTTGAATCCGGGAACCTGATGTTCGAAATGGAAGAACTCAGCAAGCGGACAAGGTTCAATGAATATTTGATGACCTCGCTCAGAACCATGTGGGGGATTGATCTTGATTATGTTGAGGAAATGTTCGACAAGGAGGGGTATGATTATATTGTCAACCTTTCAGGAAAACTTATTGATTATGGACTTATGAGGCAGGATAAAAAAACCCTGGTTCTTACAAACCAGGGTCAGATGATATCAGATAATATTATTTCAGAGCTTATGCTGCCCGGAGATGATTGATCATCTCTTTGAAAGGGCAAATGTTGTCCTTCCTATTATATTGTTTTCCAGATACAATTCAACACTATAGTTCCCGACGATAAAATCGCCTGTGTTATCAAGGAAAATGCACATCTCAATATCCTGATTCATATAATCTACAAGGCGGCTTGCTGAATAGACAAGCTTGTTGCCTCTATAGTCGAACAGGTTGTCGGGACTTGTTGTAATTACAAGTGAATCGGGCCTGATAACTCTCATAAAGACTTCCTTTTCACCGGCAGTGGCAATCGGATTTTCACGGAGTGTGAAACAAATCCTCAGCTTATCGATAAGATTCAGCCTTGTGGTCTCTTTTCTCTTTTTATTAAGTGTAACTGCATTTATGTCCTTAGCCTGGATGACAGATGCCACTGTAACTTTTGAAGTAAGCTCTTCCTTGGCTTTTGTCAACTCCACATTTGTATTCTGAACCTCCGAGATCTGCTGCTTGATATCAACGTTCTCAGCCATGAGCTGCTTGTTCAGAGTATTCAGGGAATCGATCTGAACAATATAGCCTTTCATGATTTCTCTCATTGTTCCGATTTCAGCTTTATACTTTTTAATAAGCTGGACGTTCGAAGCATTAATTGACAACAACTGAACTATCCTTGCTTTTTCCTTCTGCAGGTTGGCCATAAGGGTGTCATTATCCGTTTTCAGAGTGTCATACCCGTGTGCCATCAGTCTGAGTTCATTTGCCAGAGAATCCTTTTCCTGGGTAAGAACTGTTTCCATTTCAACCATTTTGTTTTTCTGGTCGAAATACATTACAACCAGAAAGATCAAAGCTGCTGCCAGAATAACGGTTGTAAAGATCATTGCAATCGGCGCACTCTTTTTCTTTGGTTGCTCTACCGGAGTAAATGTGTTTGTGTCTGCCATTTATTTGCCTGTATTTAAAATAAATAATAATGCAAAAATAATAATATCATTGAAATTATTAATAAATCCAATTCAATGATTAAATTTACCAACATTCTTTATAAATCTAAATAACTAATATTCAATACTATGAGTGGTTTTTTCGGAGTGGTTTCAAAATCCGGTTGTGTTGAGGACGTTTTTTACGGAACAGATTATCATTCTCATCTGGGTACAAAAAGGGCAGGGATGGTCTTTATAGTTCCGGGCAAGGGCTTCAGGCGGAGCATCCACAGCATCGAAAACTCATATTTCAGAAATAAATTCGAGGATGAACTGAACACTTTCAAAGGCAACTCGGGTATGGGAATAATAAGCGATACCGACCCGCAACCCATTCTTTTCAACTCACATCTAGGACGGTTTGCCATAGTGACTGTAAGCAGGCTCCTGAACCTGGAGGACCTGGAAAAAAGATTCCTTGAAAAGAAATATCACTTCACCGAGAATTTTGAGGGAAACATAAATCCTACGGAGGTTGTAGCCAATCTTATATGTGAAAAGGAAGATTTTGTATCGGGCATAGAAAATGTTTTTGAAAATATCAAAGGTTCATGCTCAATCCTTATACTTACCGAGGAAGGGATTATTGCAGCAAGGGACAAGCTTGGAAGAACGCCTGTGGTCATCGGAAGAAAAGACGGCTCTTGCGCAGTGGCTGTTGAAACATGTGCTTTTCCGAATACCGGATATGAGACAGATTATTATCTGGGTCCGGGTGAAATAGTGAAAATAACATCTGACGGATATACAAGGCTTAGGGATCCGGGTGATAAAATGCAGATTTGTGCCTTCCTCTGGGTCTATTATGGTTATCCGCCGTCATACTATGAGGGTATTAATGTTGATGAATGCCGTAACCGTTGCGGTGCAGCCCTGGCAAGAAGGGATGATGTCGAAGCGGATCTTGTCTGCGGAATTCCTGATTCGGGGGTAGGCCATGCCATTGGCTACAGCAACGAAAAAGGCATTCCCTATAAACGTGCATATTCTAAATACACTCCTACATGGCCCAGGAGCTTTATGCCGCAGAACCAGGAGATGAGGGATCTTGTGGCTAAAATGAAACTTATTCCGAACAGGGCAGTCATTGAAGGGAAGAGGATGATTTTCCTCGACGACAGCATAGTTCGGGGGACACAATTGAAAGACAACACCATAGATCTGCGCAAATCGGGAGCAGCCGAAGTCCATATGAGAATAGCTTGTCCGCCGCTGCTTTATCCCTGCCAGTTCCTGAATTTCTCACAATCGAGAACCCCGATGGAACTTGCCGGACGAAAAGCTGTTTATCAGCTGGAAGGAAATACTGAGGATCTTGCTGAATATTCAGATCCTGATTCCGAAAAACACAAAAGAATGGTGGAAAAGATCGCCGAGACATTGAATCTCGACAGTCTTATGTATCAGCGGCTTGATGATCTTGTTGAGGCAATAGGGCTGCCAAAGGAAAAACTCTGTACGCATTGCTGGGACGGATCAGGCTATTTCTGATAGTCTTTACAAAAATCTTTGGTTAAATCCAAATAATATTTGTTTTACCGCCTTTTTTTGTTTTACCCCCCTTTTTTTGTTTTACCCCTAAACTTTTTGTTTTACCCTTAAACTTTTTGTTTTACCCTTAAACTTTTTGTTTTACCCCCCTTTTTTTGTTTTACCCCTCTTTTTTTGTTTTACCCCCCAACCCCCCTAAAGGGGGGCTAAGATTTTGTATGTCTGTTTTTTAGCCCCCCTTTAGGGGGGTTGGGGGGTTGACAAACAGCTTGTTGAGTTGGGTGGTTGACAAACAGCTTGTTGAGTTGGGGGGTGTAAAATTTGATTTTTATGTCGGTGGGAGGGCAAAATGACGGTTGATCAGGGAGTGGTCTTCTCTTTATTCGACATTGCCTCTATGGTCTTTTGATTGTCAGGTTCGCTAAGTTTTTTGCGGGTTTCCTTATAGCCTATCTCAAAAACCTCAACAGCCTTTTCCGGATCAAGGATTTTATAATCTTTAAGTTCCTGCGGGGCGATAAAAAGATCAAATTTATGCATCTTGTGGTCAAGTTCCTTTGACATATTCAGCATAAAGGCGCGTTCGGCGATCTGCAAAAGGCTTGTAACATTTTCCTCCCTGCCCACAGGATTCACATATGAACCTACAAGGAAATCGCAGATGTTCTCAACCGGTTTTACAGGAAGATTATCCATCACTCCGCCGTCGACATAGGTTGTGTTATCTATTATAACAGGTTTAAAAAGGACAGGAATGCTGGCCGATGCAATAACCGGTCTTATCAGTTCACCTTCCGAAAAATAGACTGCCCTGCCACGATTCAGATCTGTCGCTGTTACAAAAAGTGGCAGTTTAAGATTTTCAAATTTCCTTGCCCTTAGGTTGTCATGTAATATCTTTTCTATACCTGAAATCTGAAGAAGCCCCTCTCTGGGCACTGTTGGTCTTACATAATGCAGGGTGCTGGAAGCGTTCATCATAAGAAGAATCTCATCCGGAGTATATCCGTCGGCATAGAGCACGCCCACAAGGGCTCCGGCGCTGGTGCCGGAAATTATTTCCGGATAGATCCCCGCCTCATTAAGGGCTTTAAGAACCCCAAGATGAGCAAAACCCCTTGCTCCGCCTCCGCTCAGCACTGCCCCTGTTCTGTACTTTTTCCGGTTTACCTCTGTCATTTTATTTGTATTTAATTTATTATCAGCGAAAAGAGAAGTTTAAAATTCAGATATGCAACAAATACCGCAATAATAAGCAGTAAAATGTTCATAAATCGGGTGTTTGCATATTTACCCATTACTTTTCTGGATGAGGTCAGATATATCTGCATGCCGACCGTGAAAGGAAGCTGAATGCTCAGGAAGACCTGAGAGTAGATCAGTCCTTTGAAAGGATCGCCTATGAAGAAAATCATGATAAGGGCTCCGATAAGGGAAATAATCACACCCCATCTCGAATGATTATCCCGTATATCATAAGGCTCTCCTGATATCCCTGAAGCAATTGAACCTCCGGCCATCGCTGAAGTAATTGAGGACGATATGCCGGAGAAAAGCAAAGCCAGCGCAAAAACAACCGACGCGTTGTTCCCGAGCAATGGCCTTAAAAGACTTTCAGCCTGCTGGAGTTCAGTAACCTGGATCCTGTTGCTGAAGAACGTGGCTGCCGCAAGAATTATCATGGAACTGTTGATAGCCCAGCCTATTATCATCGAAAACAATGTATCGGCAAATTCATATTTTAGCTGCTTCCTGATAATGTTATCATCCTGAAGATTCCACTGCCGGCTCTGGATCACCTCAGAGTGAAGGAAAAGGTTATGAGGCATCACAACAGCTCCGAGAACGCTCATGAGAAGCAGCATCGAGCCGTCGGGTATTGAAGGTTTTACCCACGAAATGCCGGCTTCTGCCCAGTCGACATCAACAAGGAAGATCTCATATAAAAATGAGATTCCGATTATTGAAACAAAACCAATTATCCACTTTTCAATCTTCTGGTATGAATGAGTGAAAATCATTATCAGAACAAATACCGTTATAAGCAAGGCTCCGATTTTCAGAGGGATGTCGAAAAGCATTTCAAGGGCGATAGCCCCTCCCAGTATCTCTGCAAGGGAAGTCGCCACAGATGCCAGAATAGCAAAATAAAGAATGGGCCTGGAAACAGCCGGTTTTATATGGATCGTTGCAGCTTCTGCAAGACAAAGACCCGAGGCAATTCCCAGATGCGCCACGTTGTGCTGAAGGAGCACCAGCATTATAGTCGACAGGGTCACTATCCAGAGAAGGGTATAACCGTAGGATGAACCTGTGGCTATGTTTGCGGCCCAGTTTCCTGGATCAGTGAAGCCGACAGTCACAAGTAACCCGGGACCGATATATTTCAGGATGTCGAGGGCTCCGAATGAAGGCTTGTGATCTTTTCTCCTCAGATCCCTGAAAAAACGGATTGGATTCAAAAATGACTTTAAACTCTCCATGGAAGTCCGGATATCAGCACAGCAAATATAATCAATGATTAGTGACTCTGAAAAAAACTATATTTGACTAAATTTGAAATATTGTCCGAACTTAATAATTTCAATTTATGCAATTCCTTCTTGTGGCCTATGATGGCACTGATCCGGATGCGCTGGACAGAAGAATGAAAGTACGTCCCGCCCATCTTGAAAATGTTGCCGAACTGAAAAGAAAAAATAAATTTATTCTTGGTGGTGCAATCCTTGATGATGACGGAAAAATGATCGGATCGATGATCGTTTATGATTTTCCCGACCGACAGGCTCTTGATGAATGCCTGAAGACTGAACCATATATCACGGGAGGTGTCTGGAGCAAAATAGATATACGGCCTTACAGGCTGGCCCACATTGAGTGAACGTAATAATTAACCTTAATAATCATTTTATGAAAAAACTATTTTTTATTCTGGCCTTTTTTCTTGCGGCTGTCAGCTTAATGTCGCAGCAGGCAAATCCTGAAAATCTGCCATTCAAAATGGAAGAACTAACATCGCCTAAGTTTAAAAAGGCGGTCGAACTAGCCAGGGGCGTATGCGTGATTCCTATGGGGGTTATTGAAAAGCATGGCCCGCACCTGCCTCTTGGTACAGACATGTTTGAGGCAAGGGAAGTGGCGTTCAGGGCAGCTCAGAAGGAATATGCCGTGGTGTTTCCTCCTTACTACATGAGCCAGATCTTTGAAGCAAGGCATCAGCCGGGAACCATAGCCTACAGCAATGATCTTTTGTGGCAGATGCTTGAAGAGACCTGCAAAGAGCTCTCAAGGAACGGGCTGAAAAAAATAATCATAAAGAACGGACATGGCGGCAATACAAGCTTTCTTCAATATTTCTGCCAGTCGCAGCTGGCAAACAGGAAGGATTATATTGTTGTTTTATTCAGGGACGGAAATGATCCGGTAAACGGGCCGGAAATCAAAGCACTGAAAAAGGCAAAAATCGACGGACATGCAGGAGAGGAAGAAACATCGATGATGTCGGTAATCAGACCTGATCTTGTCGACAAGGATGCAATAAAGACTGAATCAGGTCTAACACAGGGCAGACTCGACAAAATGCCGTTTGGATATACAGGGATCTGGTGGTTTGCCGATTACCCCAATCATTATGCAAGCGATGTTGCCCAGCCTGATATTAAACTCGGGCAGCTTCTGCTCGACAGTGAAGCCGGACAGCTTGCAACTCTTATTAAGTACCTGAAGGAGAACAACACAGTTGAAGACCTGCAGGAGGAGTTTAATAAAAGAGCCGATAATCCGCTGAATAAATAAATATATAAACACAGAAAGACATGAAAAACTTCAGAATTACAGTTTTAATTATAGCAGCAGCAATGATCATCCCTGCTTCCTGCAAGCCCAAGGAGCCTGCTGACCTGACAAAGGCTGCAATCATTCCAAGACCTGTTTCAGTATCTGCTACAGGGGAAACTTTTAAGCTTAATGCCAAAACAGCCATCTTTGTTGATGCCGGATCAGAAGAAATTCTGAAGACCGGACAATACCTGGCTGAAAAACTGAATGTCACAACCGGACTTGCAATTGCTGTAAATGAAGCAAAGGCAGAACCGGCAAAAGGAAGTATATTGATTACCCTGTCAGGCGCTGACCAGAATCTTGGAGAGGAAGGCTATTCACTTACCATAACAAAGCAAATGGTGAAACTGTCAGCTGCGAAACCTGCCGGACTTTTCAGGGGTGTACAAACCATAAGGCAGATAACGTTAAAAGATACAGCTTCCGGTAAACCAGGCCAGTTCATAATCCCTGGAGGTACAATAACTGACTATCCTGAATATTCCTACAGGTCGATGATGCTGGATGTCTCACGTCATTTTTTCGGAGTTGAGGATGTAAAACAGGTTATTGAATACCTTGTTTTTTACAAGATCAATACATTCCACCTTCACCTTTCCGACGACCAGGGCTGGAGAATAGAGATCAAATCATGGCCAAATCTGACTGCACACGGCGGCAGCACACAGGTAGGAGGGGGCAAAGGCGGCTTTTATACCCAGGAACAATATTCCGATATAGTTAAATTCGCTGCCGACCGTTACATTACAATAGTTCCGGAAATAGACATGCCAGGGCACACCAATGCTGCCCTTTCATCATATCCCGGGTTGAACTGCAACGGAAAAGCCCCAGATCTGTATACCGGTACGGAAGTTGGATTCAGCTCCCTATGCACAAAGAAGGAGATCACCTATAAATTCATTGATGATGTTGTGAGGGAAATTTCAGCTCTGACACCCGGTCCATTCTTTCATATAGGAGGAGATGAGTCGCATGCCACAAAAGTTGAGGATTACATTCCTTTCATTAACAGGGTACAGGATATTGTTGGCCGGTACGGAAAACAGGTTATTGGCTGGGACGAAATTGCCCTTTCAACCCTTAAACCGAATACAGTTGCACAATGCTGGGCAAGCGAGGAAAATGCTGCAAAAGCAACCGCACAGGGAGCAAAGATACTCATGTCGCCGGCTAAAAAGGCCTATATAGATATGCAGTATAACGAATCAACACCTATTGGTCTTCACTGGGCTGCCTATATAGAAGTTGATGACTGCTATAACTGGGATCCTGCCACATATATTCCCGGGGTGGCGAAGGAAAACATAATAGGTGTCGAAGCTCCAATGTGGGCTGAAACCATTACCAGGCTTGATGATATTGAGTTTATGATGTTCCCCAGGATCGCTGGCATTGCTGAAATAGGATGGACCCCGGTCAGCCTTAGGAACTGGGATGAATATAAATTCCGCCTGGCAAAACATGAGGGATGGTTTGATGCAATGGGGATCAACTTTTACAAGTCGCCGAGAGTGCCGTGGGAAAAATAAGGAGATTCCGAAATCCGAAATTAATACAGCCCATTATGAAAAAAGTATCATTTGTTACAATTTTGATTACATGTTTGATGGCAATCGATTCATTTGCCCAGCCTCAGGTAATAAAGTTATGGCCGGATGGAATTCCGGGATCTAAAAACGACCCGGCCTACGTCGAAAACATAATAACAACTGAAGGCAGAGTGACACGTGCCAACAACGTTGTAACACCAGATCTTACAGTATTTCTTCCCGATCCTGCCTTGGCAAACGGGGCTGCAGTTTTGATATGCCCCGGAGGCGGATATGGAACCCTGGCATTCGACCACGAGGGTAATGCCATTGCAGGATGGCTGAACCAAAACGGAATAGCCGGGATAATCCTGAAATACAGGCTTCCCTCCGAAAGGATAATGGTTGACAAAACAATTGGTCCGCTCCAGGATGCCCAGGAAGCCATGAGAGTCATTCGCAGAAATGCTGCCAGATGGAAGATAGATCCTGAAAAGGTTGGAGTTATCGGTTTCTCCGCCGGCGGACACCTTGCTTCAACGATCTCAACACACTATAACGACAAGGTATACACAGTGAAGGACAACGTGAGCGCCAGACCCGATTTCTCATTGCTCATCTATCCTGTTATAACAATGGATAGCACCTTTACTCACAGGGGAACGAGAAATAACCTGATCGGACCTGATCCGACAGAGAAAAATGTCTTTCGTTTTTCCAACGAAAAACAGGTGAATGCTGAAACGCCTCCTGCTTTCCTTGTCCATTCCGGCGACGACAATGCGGTACCGGTCATGAACAGTATCAGCTATTACAAAGCACTGGTGAATAACAAGATACCGGCCGAAATGCATATTTTCCAGAAAGGCGGTCATGGCTACGGCCTGGCCCCCAATGGCGGAACCGAATCATCATGGCCCGGACTTTGCCTCAAATGGCTGAAACAGATAGGTATAATTTAATGATTTTCAGGCTTTAAGAAACTCCACTGGAACTTCACGCAGCCTTGCAATATCCGTTATTTTTTGTTTTACATCAAAGTGTGAAATGCAATTCACTTTGCATGTATTGCAATTCTGACATGGGTTTTCAGAAATTCCGGTATCCTCAAGGGTATGGAAAGCCTGCCTGGTGTTTTTATAACCATAGGCGTACATGTAGCTTCGCATAATTGCCGGAATATCAAGATTATATGGACATTGTGGCAGGCAGTTTCCGCATTGCTGGCAGTAAAGGCCGGTCTCCGAATCGGCTGAAGCCAGGGCGATTTCTTTAAGTTCCTGTTCCGAGAGTTTTATATTTTTCAGCATCGCAATGTTCTTCTGAAGCTGTTCCAGGGATGTCATTCCGGAAACTATCGATGCGATATTCTCATTCTGAAGTACCCATTTCAGGATGGCGTTTGAATCGGGCTGGCTGCCTCCCTTTTCCCGGTAAGCTCCGCCTGTCGATTTCATTGCAACTATGCCCATCCCTGCCTTAACTGCATTGGCAACCGCAGAATTAAGCGAATCAATGCTTTTGATCTTGTAATTGTACGAAATCATTGCAACATCATATATCCGGGCATCAACAGCAGCTTGCAGAGCCTCTTCTGTATCTCCGTGCGAGGCGATACCAAGAAAACGGGTCTTTCCCTGTTTTTTAAGCTCTTCGAGGGCTTTCAGGATATTCTCATTCATAACTGTTTCCCGCTTTCCTGCATACGGAAACAGGAAAAAATCGACATAATCGAGTCCGAAACGCTTAAGGCTTCCTTCGGCCTTCCTGATATAGGCATCTGTGTTGAACGTGTCCCTGATTTTTCCTGTCCTGCCATCAATGTCATCAGCCGGGACGGCTGTACCAACTATGAATGAATCGCGGGGCAATCCTTTAAGCCCCTGTCCGACAATGATTTCGTTGTTCCCTTCGCCGTAATATGTCGCCGAAAAGAACATTTTTATTCCCGACTCATAGGCTGTTCTTATAAAACCTGTATCGAGTGCACCGGAGGTTCCGAAGCTCAAAAGAGGCGTTTTAATGCCTGTCCTTCCCAGTGTCCTTACCGGCAATTCTGCAGGCAGCTGATAAGGTACTGATGGTATGCTGTAACCTTTTGCAGTTCCGGGTATTAGGGCAGCGCCCGAGATCCCGATGATGCTTTTTTTAAGAAATTCACGGCGGTTGTTGCTTTTCATGGCTAAAGACTTTATTATAAATAATCCTGAATCAGAAACAAAGCATAAATTTCAGAAAATAATTGAAATGGTTGTCAATAACCACAGACAATCTTGTTTCTGGTCTGCAATCTTTTTCGGGCTGCTCCCCTTTTGGCTCTGCTTTCATTTCCAGCTCCGTCTCTATTTTGGTTTACCCCCCAACCCCCCCTAAATGGAGGCCAAGAGACTATCATACAAGAGTTTAGCCCCCCTTCAGGGGGGTTGGGGGGTAAAACAGGCGACAAAGGTCAGGGGATAAACCAGACGAAACCGATCAGGAGATTTAAAGCAGAATCAAAGGGTTTGGGTGGTGAAATCCCTGGTGGCCCGCATTGGCCCATATTCCCGGTACAAGCAGATAGCGGAACCCCTGATTCTTTTTAAAATCTTCCATCAACAGTTTATGAGCTGTCAGAAGTAGCATTAAATCCAATATATTTACGTAATCAATATGAGCAACAGTTCAGGACAGACAAGAATTTCAGCAGTGTGAATTCACTGATCAGAGGTTCTTCTGTTTTGAGGGGTACAGATTTTATATTTCTCAACTTAAACTGCGATGATATTTGAAGAAACATATGAGCTTATAAAGAGAGATTATCCCGGAAATATACGTGATCTGTGCATAGCGGATGTCAGGATCGGTACTTACCTGACTGTAGTCCGATTGTCAGATAATTCCTTAGGAACTTCTGCAACAATGTCTGATGATTTACCGGTATGTGCAAAGGGCAGGAGAGACTTTGGCGATTTCACCCCCCTTAAAATTAAAGGACACAACGTCAGCGCCATTCTTGAGACCAAAAAAGAATCAGGTTTGATATCTTCCCTGAAAACGGCAGTACTCAGTGCCATTTCCTCGGGAATAATAAGGAAAGGAAACTACAACGTTGCCGGGAATTGTGATCCGGTTCAGATGCTTGAATTCAAGCCCGGGGATTACGTAGCCGTTGTCGGGGGATTTCAATCGTACATCCGGAAAATATCCCTGACCGGCTGCCGGTTGACTGTCCTGGAAAAAAATGAGAATTGCCTTACGGCCGATCAGAAGGTTTATTACAAGCCTGCAGAGGAATATAAAAATGTTCTTCCCATGGCAGGTACAGTGATAATAACCGGTCAGACGATCGTCAACAGTACAATTGATGATCTTCTTTCAGTAATTGATCCTGAAGCCCGGGTTGTAATTACAGGGCCGTCTTGCAGCATAATACCTGATATCCTGTTTGCCAGAAAGGTAAGCCTTGTTGGTGCTGTTGAAATTATCAGGCCTGATCTGCTTTTCGATCTTGCCGGCGAGGGGGGCACGGGTTACCATCTTTTTGAGTATTCTGCAGCGAAGAAAATTTGTATCATCAACGACAATGGAAAACAGGCTCAGTGAAAAATGGATAAAGGCCTCCATTGCCGGCACTTTATGGGCCGCTTCGGAGATCGTGCTGGGAAGTTTCCTTCATAATCTGAGGGTGCCATTCGGTGGCAATATACTTACCGCAATTGGAATCATCATCCTGATATCCATAAGCTACGTCTGGACCGACAGAGGTCTTTTCTGGAGGGCCGGACTGATCTGTGCGCTTATGAAAACGCTTTCGCCCAGCGCTGTGATCTTCGGTCCGATGATAGCCATTTTCACAGAATCCCTTCTGCTGGAGCTTTCAGTTTTTGTCTTCGGCAGGAGCCTGCCGGGCTATCTTGCAGGTTCTATGCTGGCAATGTCGTGGAACCTGTTCCAGAAAATTGCGAATTATCTGATAATGTACGGATCAGACATCGCTCTTGTTTATTCGAACCTTTTGAAGATGGCACAAAAGCAACTGAATATTCAGACGGAATTAGTCTGGCTTCCGATAATAGCCCTGCTGGTTTTATTTGCATTGTTCGGACTTTTATCGGGAGTCATCGGCATGATTGTAGGTAACCGCCTTATTCATCAACCGGCACCGGAGATCTCAAATCAACCGGTGAGCTCAACAACCCGCAACAAAAATCAACCAGCAGGCTCATTTAAATATTCAATTGCATGGCTCGCTGCTGATGCTATACTGATAATTTTTTCCTTCATAATACTGAACAAAACGGCCTGGCCTTACTGGAGCTTCTGTATTTCAGCGATCATAATTCTTTGGTCCTTAAGGTACAAACGAGCTCTCCGCCGGCTTTCAAAACCCGGATTCTGGATATTTTTCATTGTGTTAACACTTGTTACAGCTTTTGTTTTTACAGAGGCGCAAAGCGGGGATCATTCACTGCAATCGGGGATCATTACTGGGATCCAGATGAATTTCAGGGCTGCAGTGGTTGTCCTGGGATTTGCTGTAATCGGAACAGAGCTCTATAACCCTGCGATAAGGAATTTCTTTTCAGGGACATATTTTAAAAATCTTCCTCTGGCGCTTGAACTGTCGGCTGAAAGCCTGCCTGATTTCATTGCATCCATTCCTGATCTGAAAAGCCTTGTAAGGAATCCGGTATCTGTTTTCCATATGGTGATTTCCAAAGCTGAAAAACGATTGGAAGAAATAAAAAACATGCCATTTTCAGTGAGAAAGATCTTTATCATCACAGGTCCTGTCGGCGGAGGAAAGACAACTTTTGCAGAAAAGCTTGCAGGTCTTTTCAGAGAAAAAGGTATCACCGCCGGAGGAATAATTTCAAGGAAGGTAAATGACGCTGACGGCAAAACCGGATACGATATTGTTAATATATTAACAGATGAACAGGTGCCATTTTTAAGACAGAATGAAGGCTGCGGAAATGAAACAGTAGGAAGGTTCACTATCTGTCAGAAGGGACTTGATGAGGGAAGAAGGATATTGTCAGACCTGGAATTGCCTGAAAACGGTATTGCAATAATTGACGAGGTGGGTTTTCTTGAACTTCGCGATGAAGGATGGGCGGAGAACATTACCAGGCTTCTTAAAGGTCCGGCCTGCAATATTATCCTTACAACCCGCCGGGCCTTGCTCGAAAGGGTAAAGGAAAAATGGGGCCTTGCCGGTGCTGTGATCTTTGATATAGATGAGATTGACTGTCCAGGTGCCGGAAAAACAATCCTCGAAATGACAGGTCACCCGGCTCAGGTTAAATAAGCAGCAGCTTTTTTACTCAGATCACTGAACCATAACTGGTAGTCCGGGATACTGAGGACATGGTTTCGAAACCACAGTATTCTCAAATGTGAGATTTTCAAGTACAGGGCTCCATGTCATCCGTACCATGTTCCATACATCCCTGTCGTTATTGAGTGAGAAGGAATTCCTTATTATCATTTTTCCTTCGACTTCAGCCCATTCATAATTATCACCATACCTGATTCCTACCCCGTTTTTAAGAAACTGGCAGTTTTCAGCAACAACAAGGTGATTCGGCGAACTGAAGCCAAGTTCAAGACCCTGACCGCAATTTGTAAATACACAGTTTGTGAAAGTGTGCTTTTTTACCGCATTATTACCGCTCGATAGAGCAGCACCTTCATGGAAGCAGGCTTCAAACCTGCAGTTTGAAAGTGTTATGGTGCCTCCTTCGGTATTACCCGAATCGAGGCCGTCATCTTTTGCATACATGAAGATTGTATTTTCGATCTGAGCATCTGAAGCGCTCAGGTAAAGTGCGTCGTTATCTTCATCCTTGTACTCATATGTATCGTCTGGAAAATCAGTGAAAATTGAATTTCTCAGGATGAGGTTCGAATAATTGACCTGTCCTCCTGTTTTTGCTCTCTGTACAAGGATATTGGTCAGGTTAATAGATGAATTAATAGGGTAGAATATCTGACCTATATGATCAGTGATATAGCAATGGTCAAGATCAAGGGTGCTGTTTTCGGTATAGAACAATGCCTGGCGGCCTGCATGACCCCAGAAATAACCTGAAGTATTATGGTAACCGCTGCGGCAGAAAATAGAATGTTGTGCCTTGACGGTCCCGGTAGCAACGCGGGTAATAAATCCGCCCCAGTAGCCTCCGCGACGGCTGCATGTAACAAGTATGGGATTGTCGGAACTGCCAGCAAATGTTACCGGACCGCTGATATTGATATCGACAGCTTCGTCAACAAGGATCAATGCACCTTCATTTATTACAAGCGATCCGGATGCCAGAATGTCAAGATTGGCTTTTATCCTTACAAGGGCATTCGCCGGGATCACAACACGGCTGTTTATAGTGCCCTTTAGTTCAACGGGCACTCCCTGTATTTTGGTCAGGGGTGCGATAAACTGCTTGCTTCCGATAGTAAAACGGGCCTGACTGGTTATTGAAGCGGAATTGATAACTACCGACCCTGTTCCCTGCTTAATATTGAAAGCTGTGCCGGTTGAAGGACTCATTCCTTCGCAATATACAGGTTTAATAATTCCCGATTCTTTTATATAGAAAATGAACGGAATATCGGTTGTATCGGAATAATGCCGTGGATAGATCCCTTCAATTTCAGCACCCGCAGGAAAAACACTTTCGAACGATTCGGGAACCCATTCCCTTATTCCCCATTCGGCAGCTTCCCTCTCTTTCACCTTTGTGGTGAACAGTATAGTTTCATCTGGTTTACCCTGGTCCTTATATTTCAGCACCAGCTCATAAAATCCGGTTTCTTCGAATTTTATGAAATCTCCTGAGGAAAATGCTATCGCCTCTCCGTTCAGCACGGCTGCACTTATATTATCCTTATCATTTACGATTGCAAAAGGAAGATAATAATCGGTTTTTGTTGTCAGTTCGGAAAGGTTTATACTTCCTTCCGGCGGCTGTTCCGGAAGCGGTTCCTCTTTTTTGCTGCATCCTGTTATTGAAATAAGAAAAATTAGCAAAAAAAACAGTTTCCGTTTCTTCATTGTCATGGCTTTATTAGCTGTTTTTCAATTTCCCCTGTTATCCAGTTCCTGCGTTCTTTCAGCATCTGCCTTTTCTGAGCCAGATTTGCCAGGAACAAGCTTTGTGTGGTCTCATGCACGTCATACTTCGACTGTGCTATAATTGAATCATTATCATAAAACGGGCCAATGTCCTCAAGTGTTTTATCAAAAATCATGTCGATCTTACCGATATCGGTTTTTTCCATGACCGATTTCAGGGTAAGAAGATATTTCTGGTAAAGGAACTCATCCTTCGCTATTTTATAGTCGAGGTCATCTTCTATTGAAAAAAGCAACCTGTTCCCGACATCGGCAACAACATCTTCCACACTGTTATATTCCCTCGACCCGAATACTGTTCCGGTTGCCCACCAGTTGCCTATTTCGTGGGGCTCATCAGAAAAGAGATCATCATAGTCCCAGGGAAAAACGCCGAAAATCTCCTTGCCGTTCTTCATCCTGGTGTAAAAGAATATCTCATCGGTATAATCACCGTTTTTCAGGAGAAGATCCACGCTCAGTTTCGTAAAATACTGCTCAAGATCAATATATGATGAAAGAGTATCGAACAGCTGAGATCCGGAATAATCAGGAAGGATATTGTAAATTCTTCTGAACCTTTCTTTATAATATCCGGCATTCTGTATCTTGACTGGATTGATGCTGAACGATTTGATGACATGGTCATATCCGCGGCGGACAACACAGGAAGAGTTTTCCTTTTCAATAAAATATTCGACAGGATCCTCGATAAAATGGTAAAGGCCCTGAGTATGGCCGTTGAGCCTGACTTCCGTGAAAAAACTCAAAACGGGCCATAGACCGGCATCCCTCAATAATCCGGTCGCAATGCTGTTCTCGATATATGTGTAATCATATACCATTGCAAGGAGCTTGAATTCTTCATATTTCCTTTCCGTCTGGTTGTAAGGATTATACAGAAGAATTTTATCCCCCATATTGACCCCGAATCCTTTTCTTTCGAAATTAAGGGTGTTGTCTCCCCTTATCTCAAACCTGTCAATAGTGTAGTCCCTGCCATTATATTCAAGCAGCGGAAGAGGATCGGTTATTTCGTATTGTTGTCCCCGGCTTGAGTTTATTTGCTGTTTTTGTGGTTCAGTCACAATAAAATTGAAGACCTTGCTTTCCTGACCGGTCTCAGGTGAATTATCCCTGGCACATCCCGGAAAGAAAACCGGAATCACTGACAG
>JAAYUS010000093.1 GCA_012517605.1 Bacteroidales bacterium | reverse complement strand
CGGCCCTACTGTCTCAGAGCTTTTCCTGTACTTTGACAGGAATTCTTCCTTTGTGAGGTTGCCGCCAATCATACCCTTTAAGCCTTCATAAAGTGCAGTCTCAGCTTCATCATCAGCACCTGTTTCGTTAATTTTGAACTTCGTTGTTATTCTTACCTGATTATCGCTCCCGAAGGTAACTACCTGCGGGGTTTCACCGAAAGTTCTGGTAAGGCTGCTGGCAACATCAGCAGTATTAACGGTTTGATCAAACCTGACAACATATGTACGGCCACCTGCGAAATCAATACCCGGATTAAGGCCACGTATGAACAGTGAAGCTATTCCGATAACTGTAATCGCTATTGAGACTCCATAAAAGAACTTCCTTTTACCAATGAAATCGATATGAGTATTTTTAAGAAAATTGGATGTAATTTTGATTGAGAAAGACAGATTCGAATTTCTTTTAAGCAGTCCTTCATATATAAGTCGTGTGATATATATTGAACAGAACAGTGATGTGAATATACCGATTACGAGGGTTGTTGCGAAACCTCTTATCGGACCGGTACCAAAAATATAAAGGACAACCCCGGTCAGCAGGGTTGTAATATTTGAGTCAAGAATTGCCGACATTGCACCTTTATAACCATCCGAGACTGCGAGCTTGATACCTTTTCCATTCCTGATTTCCTCACGGATCCTTTCATATATAAGAACGTTGGAATCCACAGACATAGCCATTGTAAGGACTATACCGGCAATGCCGGGAAGAGTAAGAATTGCGCCAAGTGAAGCAAGCACACCCAGAAGAAGAAAAATATTACCTACAAGCGCAATATCAGCGATTGATCCGGCGCTCCTGCTATAGTAAAATATCATATATGCAAGAACTATAACAAAAGAGATAATGAATGAAACAAGACCATTATTTATGGCTTCTTTACCAAGAGAAGGACCAACGATTGTATCAGAAACAATATGAGCCGGAGCCGGCATTTTGCCTGATTTTAGGATGTTGGCAAGGTCATTTGCCTCATCAAGTGTAAAATCGCCTGTCACTTCCGTGCTTCCACCTGTAATCTCACCAATAACACGAGGGTATGAACGGACATATCCGTCAAGCACAAGTGCGATGCACCTGTCGACGTTCTCCCTTGTCATTCGTGCCCATGTCTTTGCTCCTTCGGCGTTCATTGTAAAGTCGACCTTTACTTCTGAACCAGTTACTCCCGACGAGGGCCTTGCTCCTGTTATCACGTTCCCGCCAAGAGGAGCTCTCCCGTCGCGTGTGGTGATTTTTATTGCATGAAGTTCATACAATGATTTTGTGGGATCATATTTATAAGGATTCTGGCTCCAGTAGAATTTAAGGTCGCGGGGAAAAAGAGCCTTTATCTGGTTCATCTTAAGATATTTGTTTACCTGTGCCGTATCGATGCCTGCCGCCAGACCAACCATGCATGAAGGCAACGGCTGTCCCTGTTCGTTGACACGCGGATTAAGGATACCAAACAGCGGATTCTGAAGATTGAATTCCGCGCGTGTCGAAGCTGCTGCTTTTGCAGTATCCTGGCCAATAAGGGCTTCAAGCGACTGATCTTTTTTTGTGGTGTCTGAGGCAGCTTTCTGAGCGTCGGGAATTGAAGTAACAGATACTGTATCTTTCTTCAGTGCTGCATTTATCTCCCTGAGCAGGTTGTTTGCCTCAACGAGATAACCGATCACCTCGCTGTTCTCATAAGTTTCCCAGAATTCAAGATTGGCAGTCCCCTGGAGGAGTTCCCTCACCCTTTGTGGGTCATCCTGTCCGGGCAGTTCAATCAGTATGCGTCCTCTTGTAGAGAGCTGGGTAATGTTGGGCTGAACAACACCAAAACGGTCGATCCTTGTCCGGAGGATCTCAAATGCATTCGATATGGCGCTTTCCACTTCAGCATCCAGAACTTTCAGCACCTCTTCATTGGAGGAGTTGAAATTTATCCTGTCCCTCATCTCAACAGTACCGAATATTGCGGCAAGCCTTGCGTTAGGATCTATTTCGCTGAAAGCCCTTCCGAAAAGCTGGAGATAGTCGCTGCCGGCCTGATTCCGATATTGTTCCCTGGCACGGGCAAGGGCATCATTGAATGTTTTATCAGGATTGTAATTCGACAGAGCTTTTAATACATCCTCAACAGATACTTCCAGGATTACGTTCATACCGCCTTTAAGGTCAAGTCCAAGATTCATCTCCCTTTTCTGGACCTCTTTGAAGGTATATCCCAGATAGCTCCATTTTTCCTTCGGAAGAGATGATATGGAATCTAAATATTTGCGTTGCTTGACCAGATCGCCTTTTCCGTAGTCCTTTGCTTCTTTTCTGACTTTGAAGGTAGCCCCCGTGAATGAAAGCTGATAAATGGAAACCAGGGCCAGTGCAATCGCCAGAATGATAATAGCTGTCTTGTTTTGCATTTGTCTTTTTTTTGGATTATTCAGGTATTTTTTTCGAATATTCTGTATTGAGGCGCAAAGATATTAATTTTTTATAAAAAACATTATATTATAATAATAGGGACATTGCATGCAATGTCCCTATTATTATAATGATGCTATTAAAAATTATTCAAGAAGTTTTTCATATTCTGTTTCCAGGGGTTTCCTGTTAAGGAAATCGTACAGGGCGAGGCTTCTTAAATTATAAAAGTAGTTCCAGTAGTTTTGGAGCTGCTGGATATATGCCCTCCTGTTCTGGTCTTTTTTGGTATCAGCATTGTTGAGTTCAAGTATTGCAATTTTGCCGATAAGGAATCTCTGCTTTGTTACTTCATACATTCTCATTGCCACGGTATCCGACTTTGCTGCCACTTTTACCTGCTCCTTCTGCAGATTGAACTGTTCAACATCAAGTATAAGGTTCTGTTCAAAGTCTATTAACGCCTGATCGGCTGTGACCTGTGCAAGTTCAAGGCTCGATTTTGCCATCTGGTATCTTCCTCTTCCAAGTCCCCAGTCGAGGATAGGCAATGTAAGACCGACCCTTATATTTTGCTGTTGGTTGGAATTCCTGTAGGCAAGGGGAAAACTTGGATCCTGGTCGCGCATACCGAATGAAGCTATAAGATTGGCGTTAAGGCCCTTTTCGGCCTTTGCCTGGGCAACATTGCTCTGGGCATTGAGGACATTCAGCTGCTGGGTTAGCATCTGGGGGTTGTTGGCAAGCGCCATTTCAAGTACTTCCTGTGAATTCACCTGAAGTTCAGGTATGGTGGAGGGTATTATAAGTTCAAGCCTTACATTCTCATTAAATCCCAGGAAGGATTTCAGACGAATCTCCCTGTCACGCAGGTTTATCTCGGCATCTTTTCTTGCTGTTGCGGTATTGAGCCATGAAAGCTGGAGTTCAAGAAGTTCGTTTTCAGCTATCGTTCCTAGTTCATACCTTCCTTTGGCAATTTCATAAAGAGTATCAGCATTTGCAAAATTCATATCGGCTATCTGCTTGTTGCTCTGAGCGAGGGCAAGCTGGAAGAAATAATTCACAGCCTGAGCATGAACCATTTCTATATCAGAGAGATATGTCCTTTTGGCAGTTTCATATTTCAAAGGCTCTGTTTTTTTCTGCCATCTAAGTGAATTGTATCTGAACAGCGGTTGATTGAGCCCTATGCTGATGGGGGCCGTGATGTAATTCCTCTCATCATTTTCAAAATTATTCTCAAGCGTAAGGTCCGAGCTGAGTGATATGGTACCTCCTGTAAGCCCTATATTCTGAGACAAAGAAAGTGATCCGATATTTCTGAGAACGTTAGTGGACCTGTATTCCCACTGGCTAGTGTTTGAGTTCCAGACCCTTTCAAATGCTGTGCTGTAGTTGGGCGTTGTACCGGTAAGAGTCAGGGAAGGCCGGTATTCAGCCTTGAAGGTCCGGAACTGCCAATAACTTGCACGAAACCTGTGTTTTGCCATCAGGGCATTTGGGGATTGTTCCTCGGAAAGCTTTATAACATCATCGAGTGTCAGTCTTTTTAATTCCTGTGCTTTAATATCCTGAGAAGGAAGTATAAACAATACAAGAGCTAATGATAATAATAACTTCTTCATTTTTAGTATATTATTCGTATCTTAATGATTCTATCGGGTCTTTTTCCGAGGCTCTTTTGGCAGGCTGATAACCAAATGCTACTCCTACAGCTGCTGACACCCCGAAAGCTATGAATATTGAAAAGAAGGATACAATTGTCATGATGCCGGCAATCTGTTCAATAAGCTTGGCCATTATCACTCCGAAGAATATCCCAATAAATCCTCCTGAAACACTTATAAGAACTGCTTCTGAAAGGAACTGCACTACAATGTCCATTTTCTTGGCACCTATAGCCATCCTGGTTCCTATCTCCTTTATCCTTTCCATTACCGAAGCATACATTATGTTCATGATGCCGATCCCTCCGACCAAAAGGGATATGCTTGCGATCACGCCAAGGACAATATTGAAGATATCCTTAGTCCTTTCCTGTTGTTTGAGAAGGAGTTCCGGCACAGTAATTTCAAAGTCCTTTACGCCGGTATGGCGGCGGGTAAGCATACGGCTTAATATTTCTGTGGTCGGATTCAACTGTTCCGTTTCGGCTACCTGAACAACGATCCTGTCGAGCTGATTATAGTTGGTTTCGGAATTTGTGGAAGCGTCTGAACTGCTTATCACAACGCGTCCCATCCCGCCCGGACCTCCCATTACCATCATATTTGATGTTGCTTCAGATACAAGCTTTGTATTTACAAGCGCCCTGTTCTGGAACCGCATGAGCATGGTCTGGATAGGAATGTAGATATTGTCATTGTAAACGTTTACTCCCTTTTCTTCGAATCCGGTCAGACTGACATTGGTTTTCTGAAGAACACCTATCACTTTGAGCCAGATACCATTGAATTTTATATACTGTCCGATCGGATCTATCTTACTGAAAAATTTCGCCCTAATATTTGCTCCTATAATACAAACCTGGATACCGTTTTCTTCCTGGTAATCATTAAAAACGCTTCCAGAAACCAAAGGAAGGTTATACAGATAGAAATAATCATTTGAGACACCTACAAGTTTGGCAGAATATTTAACTCCGTTCATCATGGCAACGGAATTAAATGAAATTTCGGGACTTATCCTTTTTACTGAAGGCAGGACTTCCCTTATGGCATCCACATCAAGCATACTGAGGCCGCGTGAAAACTTCTTTGTCTGTTTTTCCGTATCCTCAGAACCGGATGAACTCTGGTCCTGGATGATGGGATTAATAAGAATATTGTTTACACCCACCATCTTCATCTGATCCATAATCTCCTGCTTGGCACCCTTGCCAATTGCGAGCATGGCAATAACTGCGGCAACACCGAAGATGATCCCAAGGGCCGTAAGCATTGATTTCAGCTTGTTCGACACTATGGATTCCACGGCAATTTCTATGTCGTGAAAATATCTTAAAATGAATCTGAACATACCGTTCTGGTTTAATGATTAGTTAAAATTAGGCTGTGGATTATTTCCGCCTGAATTCTGTCTCTGCTGGCTCTGACCCTTTGTACTTGTGTTCCTGCGTCGTGCCGAAGTATCCCTTCCCTGTCCCTGCTGCATCTGCATCATTCTCTGTCTCATTTCGGGGTTGTTCTGCATCATCCTTCTGAAAGCGGCAGTATCTCTCTGGCCACCCTGTCCTGCGGCGCCACCTTGTCCCGCAGCACCGCCCTGGCCTGCAGTACCTCCCTGCTGCATATTACCTCTCATCTGCTGGAACCGCTGTCTCATCTCAGGTGTTATTTCACCACCTCCGGGAAATCCGCCGCCCGGGAATCCCCTGCCCTGCATGTTGTTAGCTTTGGCTGCTTCTTCGGCTGCCCTTCTCTCCTCTTCCTTCTTTGCTTTGGCCTTCTCCTGGTTAACAGCTATAAGTTCCTGCCCTGTAAGCTTGAATTTTTCAGGATTTTCAGGCGTGCTCAGATAAAGAACCGTCCCGACCTCGAGTCCCTGTTCAACAACTACGTTATTCTCATTCTCCTCACCCAGAACAACAATCTGCTTGTTGCCTTTCTTTGTATATACAAAAGGAATACTGTCGGGGCCGATCTGAACGCATTCGAGCGGAACATATGTCACATTGTCTATTGTTTTTGTAACTATTTTGTTACCGGTCGTCATTGAAGGTCTGAGGATAGGATCGGATTCATTAACCTTTATTGTAACTTCAAACACTTTGGCATCTGCATTGGGAAGCTGTTCCCCTATGTTTGCCACAGATGTCACTACTCCCGTATATGATTTTTCGGGAAATGCATCAACTACAATATCAACCTTTTGTCCGGCTTTTACCTTGCTTACATCTATCTCATTGACATATGTCTTCGAGATCATTGTCGACATATCTGGAAGGGTTGCAACTACATTGTCCCATGGAGAGATTGATGATCCGATCTTCCTTTTTGCATTGGTCCTGTCCCTTTTATAGATCACCATGCCATCCGACGGAGCGTAAATAACGAAACTCGCAAGTATCTTCTGAAGGTCCGCAACTTTCTGCCGCTGTTCTGAAAGGTTGAACTTAAGGGTTTTCATATCGGATCGTGCCTGTTCGACCTTGAGTGAATATCCCTTTATTGCCTGCTCGAGCGATCTTTTAGCCTTGTCGAGGGAAATCTCAGCCTGACGTATAGTTGTGGGAGGTTCATATTTTGACTGCTGTAGAGTTATTTCAGCCTCCTCTACAGAAAACCTCAGGTTTTTTATATTGTCGCGCAGGTCGCTCAGTGTCACAGCCGTATCAAGCATCTTAACCTCAAGATTCGACTCCAGAGTCGCCAGTCTCTCGAGCTCGTCCTTGAGTGTATTGTCAAAAGAGGTCCTGTCGAGCGTTGCAATATAATCACCGGCCTTTACCTGTGTGCCTTCCGGAACCAGGTCAGTGATTTTTATGTCAGCAGCCCTGATCTGCCTTGCCTGTGTAAAGTCGGGACCAGTAATATCCTGCGACTTTTCAGCCTGAAGTTCGCCGGTTGTTGAAACAATAATTTCAAACTGGCCCTTTTTGGCCTCCACATAAAGATTGTTTATGTCCTTCTTTTTAGATATTCTACCAATAACAATCAGGGCTATTATTGCAACAACTGCAACGATTCCTGTAATTAGAATTGATTTTTTCATCGAGATTATGCTTATTAATTGTAATTATTCAGTACTGAATTTTTGTAAAAGTATTCAAATACACCATTTCAGTAAAAGATTTAACAACTTTTAATGTTTACGGAGTGTTTGTTTACGCAAATAAGACACACTTGACCTCCGGTTTATTCCGGAGATTTAACAAAATCAAGGATTATTTGTTTTTTTTAACAATTGAAATTACCGTATCTGCCAGAAGATCTGCTTCTACAGACGTTTTCCCCTCAGCATATATTCTTATTATCGGTTCAGTGTTTGATTTTCTGATCTGGACCCATCCGTCTTTTGTATCAATCCGCAGTCCATCCCTTGTATCAATATCCTGATCCCTGAAATGCTCCCTGACATTTTTCATTATTATGTTGAAATCGGTCCCCGGAACAAGCTCAAGCCTTTTTTTGGCAATATAATAATCGGGATATGTTCTGCGCAGTTCAGTGCATTTCAGCCCGCTTTTTGCCAGATGCGAAAGAAACAGTGCGATTCCGGCAATTGCGTCCCTTCCGTAATGGAGGACAGGATAGATAACTCCCCCGTTTCCCTCGCCTCCGATAACAGCATTCCTCTTTTTCATCTCCTCAACAACATTTACCTCACCAACTGCAGCAGTGAAGTATTTCCCGCCATACCGTTCGGTTACATCCTTTAATGCCCGGGTCGAGGAAAGATTTGATACTGTATTTCCCGGTTTATTCTTAAGGATATAATCAGCAACTGCTACAAGAGTGTATTCCTCACCAAACATTGATCCGTCCTCACAAATTATTGCAAGCCTGTCGACATCAGGATCGACAACAAAGCCTGCATCAGCTTTAAATCTGGCAACCATGGCTGAAATATCAGTAAGGTTTTGCGGCAGCGGCTCGGGATTATGTGCAAAATGTCCGTCGGGTGTGGTGTTCAGCTCAATTATCTTACTTACTCCCAATGCTTTCAGAAGCCCGGGAACTATAATTCCTCCTACTGAATTGACACAATCTATCGCTACTTTGAATCCGGCCGAACGTATCGCCTCAACATCCACAAGATCAAGTGAAAGAACCTGATCAATATGCATCTGCCCCCACGAGTCATCATGTACATACGAACCAAAATCATCGAGACTGGCATATTCAAAATCGTCAGATTCCGCAATTCCCAGAAGTTCACTGCCGTCAGCCGCTGAAAGGAACTCGCCTTTTTCATTAAGCAGTTTCAGTGCGTTCCATTCAGCAGGATTATGGCTTGCGGTAATAATAATGCCTCCTGCTGCGCCTGTTCCCGTAACAGCCAGTTCAACAGTAGGAGTTGTGGCAAGCCCTGTGTCGGTGACATCAATTCCAAGCCCCCTCAGGGTGTTTACAACAAGATTGCTTACCATGGCTCCAGAACGTCTTGCATCGCGTCCCACAACCACCATGAGTTTTCGGTTTCCGTTCCTTCGCCTTAGCCATGTCCCATAGGCTGATGCAAATTTTACTATATCTATCGGAGTGAGACCTTCCCCGGGTAAGCCTCCTATCGTTCCCCTGATTCCTGAAATTGATTTTATTAATGGCATATCTGGAATTTTAATAACAGCAAAGGTGCAAAAATAACGTGAAATCATAATATTGTCAAATAATTGTAACTTTGCAGCCTGAACGAAAAATCAATATGGATAACAGAAAGCCTGAAAGGAAACACAGGCCCGTCAAAGAGAAATCGGCCGCAAGATCAGGGAAGAATGCCGGTGAGGGCATCAGGCTGAACAGATATATTGCTCACTGCGGCATTTGTTCAAGGAGAGAAGCAGATGATCTGATCCGTGAAGGAGTTATTACAGTCAATGGAAAAACGGTGACTGACCTTGGAACCAGGGTTGTACCGGGAGATGTTGTAAAACACAGGAACAAGGTTATTACTGCCGAGAAAAAGGTATATATCCTGATGAACAAACCAAAGGGTTATGTCACTACAGTTGAAGATCCGCATGCCGACAAAACCGTTCTGGATCTTATCGGGGACGCATGTACTGAAAGAGTTTATCCTGTGGGCAGGCTCGACAAAGCCACGACCGGAGTGCTGCTGCTGACGAATGACGGTGAACTGACAGGAAGACTTACACATCCCAAATACCAGAGAAAAAAGATATATCATGTATTCCTCGACAGGCAGGTTATCAGGAACGATCTTTTCAGGCTCACGGAAGGAATCGAAGTGGACGGAGAACTTGTCGCCGCCGATGCCGTTTCATATGCCGATCCGGATGACAGGTCGCAGGTGGGAATTGAGATACATTCCGGCCAGAACCGGATTGTCAGAAGGTTGTTCGAAAGCATGGGTTACAATGTGACAAAACTCGACAGGGTTTATTTTGCTGGACTTACAAAAAAGAACCTTCCCAGGGGCAAATGGAGATTTCTTTCACCAAAGGAGATAAGTATGCTGAAAAGAGGCATTTATTAAGCTACACCATGAATCACAGATCAGGATTTGTAAATATTCTCGGGAAACCAAATGTCGGTAAATCAACAATAATGAATGCCCTTGTTGGTGAAAAGCTTTCGATTATAACTTCGAAAGCACAGACAACACGCCACAGGATAATGGGCATTGTCAATGGTGATGATTTCCAGATAGTCTATTCGGATACCCCGGGAATACTGAAGCCGAAATACAAGCTTCAGGAATCGATGATGAATTTCGTGAATGTAGCTTTAACCGATGCCGATATTATACTTTATGTAACGGATGTCACGGAAAAAGCAGGCGACGATACAGGTTATGCCGACAGGATCAGCCAATCCCAGATCCCGGTTATAGTAGCCGTAAACAAGATTGATCTTACAAACCAGGGAGAACTTGAAATTATCACTGCCGGCCTAAAGGAAAGATTCCCGGGAGCTCCCGTTGTGCCGGTCTCGGCGCTTAACGGCTTTAACCTCGATACATTGCTGAATGCCATTCTCAGCTATCTGCCTGAAGGTGAGCCATATTTTCCGAAAGACCAGCTTACCGATAAATATGAAAGGTTTTTTGCCTCAGAAATAATAAGAGAAAAGATACTTCTGAATTACCAGAAAGAGATACCCTATTCTTCGGAAGTTGAAATTGACAGCTTTAAGGAAGAAAAGGATCTCCTGAGGATCAGGGCAATTATCCATGTGACGCGCAACAGCCAGAAGGGAATACTGATTGGTCACAAGGGTGAAAAGCTTAAAATTACAGGCACCGCAGCACGAAAGGATATGGAAGATTTTTTCGGCCGTAAGGTTTTTCTGGAACTTTATGTTAAAGTAACAAAAGACTGGAGGGATAAACCACAGGTGCTGAAGAGATTTGGATACAGATTTAATGATTGATTCCGGGTTCCGGATTTACGATTCCGGAATTATGGAAATTCGGATTTCGGAATTGAATCCGAAATCCCCAATCCGGATTCCGAAATAACATAAGAGATTTTATGGGTAATATTGTAGCAATAGTAGGCAGACCGAATGTCGGAAAATCGACTCTCTTCAATCGCCTGACCGATTCGAGGGAAGCCATCGTTGATGAGATGAGCGGCGTAACACGCGACAGGAACTATGGAAGTGCGACATGGAACGGGGTGACTTTCTCAGTAATAGATACAGGCGGCTATGTTCAGAATTCCGAAGATGTTTTCGAAGAAGAGATCAATAAACAGGTTAAACTTGCCATTGATGAAGCTGATCTGATAATATTCATGGTGGATGTAACAACCGGAGTTCATGATCTTGACACCGCTGTTGCGGATCTGCTGAGAAGAACCGGAAAAAAGACCATCCTTGCAGT
>JAAYUS010000092.1 GCA_012517605.1 Bacteroidales bacterium | reverse complement strand
GAGAATGCAAAGGAAGAACTTGAGAACCTTCAGCTGAAAAGATACAGATCGATGAAAAGGAGGACAATCTGGTCTGTAATCCTTGCAACCCCTTTGGTTCTGATAAGCATGGTGTTCATGAACATGCCTTATGCCCCTTTCATAATGTGGGCGCTTGCAACACCGATAGTATTCTGGTTCGGAAGGTCATTTTTCATAAATGCATGGAAGCAGATCCTTCATGGAGCTGTGTCAATGGATACGCTTGTCTCCCTGAGCACAGGCATTGCTTATTTATTCAGTGTATTCAATACACTTTTACCTGATTTCTGGCACAGCAGAGGCCTTCATGCCCATGTTTACTTTGAAGCTTCAGGGGTTGTGATCGCACTTGTCCTTCTTGGCAAATTCCTCGAAGAGAAGGCCAAGGCCAATACATCCTCGTCGATCAAAAAGTTGATGGGACTGCAGCCTAAGACTGTATTTAAGGTTCTTCCTTCGGGAGAAATAAGGGAATTTCTCATTTCCAAAGTTAAACAGGGAGATATCATACTTGTGAGGCCCGGAGAAAAAATCCCTGTCGACGGGAAAGTAACTTCAGGGAGCAGTTATGTTGATGAAAGCATGATCACCGGCGAACCAATTGCAGTAATTAAAGAAACAGGTTCAAAGGTATTTGCCGGTACAGTAAACCAGAAAGGCACATTTCAGTTTACAGCTGAAAAAGTCGGGAATGAAACGCTATTGAGCAGCATTATACAATATGTTAAAGAAGCCCAGGGAAGCAGGGCGCCGGTTCAGAAGCTCGCTGACAGGATTGCAGGGATATTTGTACCTGTGGTTGTAGGGATATCCATTATTACACTTGTCATTTGGTCGGTTTTTGGAGGAGAGAACGGATTTGTCCAGGGTCTTCTTTCGATGATAACAGTCCTCGTTATAGCATGTCCCTGTGCACTCGGCCTGGCCACTCCAACCGCAATAATGGTCGGGATCGGAAGGGGCGCTGAAAGCAACATACTTATACGTGATGCTGAATCCCTTGAGCTCGCCTGCAAAATGGACACGCTGATCCTTGACAAAACCGGAACTCTGACGGAGGGTAAACCTTCGGTGGAGAAAATAGAATGGAGATCTTCCGGGGATAAGGCTGAGCTGGAAAAAGTTCTGGCAGGACTTGAAAGGCTTTCAGAGCATCCTCTTGCTGAAGCGGTTGTAAGACATTTTAACAACAGCATTTCCGATATCCGTTTTGAAAATGTAAAGAGCATAACAGGACTGGGAATTGAAGGTTTTTATAACGGCAGGAAGTTTTACGCCGGAGGATCACGGCTTTTGTCAGAAAATCACATTTCCATTATTCCGGAGCTTGACACTCTTGCCAATCAATGGGAGGAGGAGGCGAAAACAGTTGTTTACTTTGCCGATCAGGATGAAGTACTGGCTGTATTGTCAGTTTATGACAGGCTGAGGGAGACATCTTCCGCCGCTGTTGCACAGATCAGGAAGCTTGGTATTGATGTCCGCATGATAACGGGCGATAATGGGCTTACCGCTGCAGCCATTGCAAAAAAATCAGGGATAGACAGTTTTGAAGCTCTCATGCTTCCTTCAGCAAAGGCAGCTTATGTTGAGGCTCTGCAGAAAGAAAAGAAGATAGTCGGAATGGTCGGCGACGGAATAAACGACAGCCAGGCATTGGCGAAAGCTGACATAAGCATAGCGATGGGCAAAGGCTCTGACATAGCAATTGATGCGGCAAAAATGACAATCATAAGCAATGATCTGGCTGTAATCCCCGCTGCTATCAGGTTGAGCAGAAACACAGTCAGAACTATCAGACAGAATCTTTTCTGGGCCTTTATTTATAATATTATAGGGATCCCTATAGCTGCCGGAGTATTATATCCTTTAAACGGTTTTCTTCTCAATCCGATGATCGCAGGTGCGGCCATGGCGTTAAGCAGCATAAGTGTGGTCAGCAACAGCCTGAGGCTGAAATATCTGAAGTGAAATCTTACTAATCGTTTCCCTTGTCACCTGGTTCTACATGGATGCTCACAGTGAGATTTTCATAAATGCTTTTAAGCTCATCCTCTATCTTATCGCAATAGATGTGTGCATTACCCACTGATTCGTTTTCAGGTATCTCAATATGAATATCAATGAATCTGTAGTTGCCGGCCAGACGAGTCCTCAGGTCATGATAATTTACCCTCATCCTGTCGAGATTGCTCTCAAGTTCACGGATTTCCTCCTTACCCCAGGAAGTATCGAGAAGAGGGAAAAAAGCCTTGCTGAGAAGTATCATCGATTCTTTTATAATGAAAAGGGCAACCAGAATAGCTATAACCGGATCGAGCCATGTAATTCCGGTGAGCAAAATAAGTCCAAGTCCTGCCGCAACTCCAAGAGATGTGTATACATCAGTTTTAAGATGCAGGGCATCAGCTTCAAGGGCAACGGAATTGGTTTCCCTGGCTACCTTATATAATTTCCGGGAGACGATGGTATTGACAACAGCAGAAACGAACATTACAGCTGCTCCTATACCTACCGACTCGAGTTCAAAGGATCCTCCCACCAGCTTCTTAACTGCTTCAGCAATGATTAGTGCTGCAGCGACAAGTATCAGTACGCCTTCTATTACTCCTGAAATGTTCTCAATTTTCCCATGTCCATAAGGATGTTTTTCATCGGGAGGGGTGTCGGACACCTTAACAGCAAAAAAAGCGATTATTGCAGCAATAAGATCCATTGATGAATGGATCGCTTCAGAAATGATACTGACTGAACCGCTGATTATCCCTACGATCAGTTTCATTACAATAAGGAGGGAATTCGATGCTACCGAGAGTCGTGCAATTTTAGTCTTAGGATTCATCAGGGTTTATTAATTGAGGCAAAATTATCAAAATATCCCGACAGAGCATAGAAAGTAACAGTTATCATACAGTGATTAGTTCATATTCGCTGCTGCCGAGTCCCGTTTTTACTCCATGCTCTATGCCTGACTGCCAGTAAGTATCGGGGTGGGCATGCTGGAATTTGTCCTTTCCGCGCATGTCGTCATTGTTATTTTCTTCACAGATGATGCTGCCAGGGAGGGCAGGGGCTTTCATTACAAGATCGGCGCATGCCTTGTCGAGGGCGACCGGATCGAATGAAGCCGCAAATCCGATATCAGGAACAATCGGATAATCATTGACATCCCAGCAGTCGCAGTTTGGAGAGACATCCAGTATGAAATTTATATGGAATGATGGCTTGTCTTTTACTACTGCATAAGCATATTCGGTTATCCTTTTGCAAACGGTTTCAGAAGAATTCTGCCATGTGACCCTTGCTGAGTCATACTGGCAGACTGCAACACACTGTCCGCAACCCACGCACTTTTCGTAATCGATATGAGCAATTTTATCCCTGCCTACCTTTACTGCATCATGCGCGCAATATTTCTCACACATCCTGCAGCCAGTGCAGTTCTTTTCATAAATATGCGGTGATGATCCTGAATGAAGGAAGAGTTTCCCTCCGACAGAGGCGCTGCCCATCCCCAGGTTTTTCAGAGCTCCTCCGAATCCTGTAAGCTCGTGCCCCTTGAAATGATTCATTGAGATTATAACATCAGCGTCGGTAATGGCAGAACCTATTTTTGCTGACTTGCATAATTCAAGGTTGATCTCAACCTCACGGTATTCGGTTCCCTTGATCCCGTCGGCAATGATAACCGGACATCCGGTGGCAAGCGGATTATAGCCGTTTTCAAATGCTGCCTCGAGATGAGACGGGGCATTTGATCTTCTGCCGCTGTAAAGAGTGTTTGAGTCGGTCAGGAACGGAACTGCTCCCTTTGATTTAAGAAGGGAGATTATCCGTGCAGCATAGTTTGGCCTCAGATATGCCAGGTTTCCCGGCTCCCCGAAATGTATTTTGACAGCTACCAATTTCTTTTCAAAATCGATCCGGCCTATCCCGGCCTTGTTTACAAGTGTCTCGAGTTTTTTAAGAAGATTAACAGATGGTCTTGTTCTGAGATTTGTGAAATATACTTTTGATCTTTCCATTTTATATGTTTGAGATGTAGTCCTTTATTTTATCCAGAAGCCATTTCGGCGTTGATGTGGCGCCGCATATTCCTACGGTATTCTTCCCAATAAACCATGAACTGTCAATCTCCTCCGGCGAGGAAACAAAATAGGTTTCAGGATTGACACTTTTACAAACACTGTATAGCATTTTCCCGTTTGAGCTTTCTTTTCCGCTTACAAAAATAATAATCTCATGTCCGGCCGCAAATTTTCTCAGATGAGGTTCCCTGTTTGAGACCTGGCCGCACACTGTGCTGTGTGCAACAAAATCCTTGTCGGGATCCAGCTTTCCCTTCTCTTTTATCTTATTGTAAATAAGTTCCCTGACCTTTTTATAGTCTTCCAGTTCCATGGTAGTCTGGGAATAGAGCTCCACGGGGCGTTCCGGATCGATTTTCGCGATATCATCAGGCCCGGAAATCAGGATGGCTTCATTGGCCGTCTGTCCCATCAATCCTATTACCTCAGCATGACCGGGTTTTCCGAAAATTACCACCTGGCCATTTTCATCCTTTAGTTTCGACCATTTATCCCTGATCCTCGACTGGAGCTTCTTTACGATCGGACAGGTTGCCTCAATTATCGTGATATTGTTTTCTTTTGCTGTCTTGTAAGTTTCAGGCGGTTCACCATGTGCCCTTATAAGCACTTTGCAGTCGCGGAGCTTCCTGAATTGGCTGTGATCGATAGTAACAAGGCCTAATGACAAAAGGCGTTTCACTTCCATGTCGTTGTGAACAATGGAACCAAGCGAATATATTTTTTCTCCGCTGAGAAGAGCTTTTTCAGCAATTTCCACTGCATTCCTCACGCCAAAGCAGAATCCTGAATTCCTGTCAACTTCAATTACCATCAGTCAAGGTTCTTATTATATCCATAACCCAGTCCATCTGCTGTGAAACTGTCATCCTGCTGTTATCAAGGACAATGGCATCGGGCGCTTTCCTCAGAGGGCTTATATCCCTGTTTTCATCAGCAATGTCACGGGCAATGATATTATTCCTGATTTCCTCAAAATCGACATGGATATTCTTTCCTCTCAGCTCGTCAAACCTTCTTCTGGCCCTGATGTCAACAGATGCTGTCATGAAAATTTTAAGATCGGCATCAGGAAAAACCACGGTCCCTATGTCCCTTCCATCCATGACTATTCCCTTGAAAACCCCTATCTGCCTCTGTAGTGCCACCATCCTGTCGCGGACTTCCGGTATCTGGCTTATACGGCTTACATGCGATGAAACCTCAATCCCTCTGATTTCCTTTTCGACATTTTCCGAATTCAGATAGGTCTCATATTCCGATATGTCGGGATTGTAAACAAAACTAATGTCTATGATCTTTATGTCGTTGAGGATATTCGCTGTTTTTAACTCTTCCCTGCCTGCATATCCCTTCCTGAGGCAGTAAAGAGTGACAGCCCTGTACATGGCACCGCTGTCAATGTATATATAGTCAAGTTTCCTGGCAATCGCCTTTGCAAAAGTACTTTTGCCGCAGGATGAATATCCGTCGATTGCTATAATTAGTTTTCTGGGCATTGGTTATTTTCGATCACGACAAAGATGAGAAAATAATAAGGCAAAATCAACAAATCTATCAGCTACGCATTTTACTGAATACAGAACCTGGCTTCAAAAGAACTGAAAAATGTGTCGACGTTCCTGCAAGATGATAGGAGGCCCTTCCGAATTCAATGCTAAAGACAGAGGTGTTAATTCCAAATCCCCACGAGAATCCCGTGCCGGCCATTTTTGATCCGGTCGCCAGCTCGCTTCTCCGCTGATGATTGTAACCGGCACTGATGTAAAAGTTCTTATGGGGCATTATTTCCGCTCCAACTATAATATGCCTCATCAGATTATCAAGGAAATCATTTTTAGCATTGTCTTCATCTGTATAGATGTGAGTCAGATCATATTTTTCAAGGTGGCGAAGAGTAAAGGAAAATCTAAATGGAGCGTGCTCGGGCTTCAGAGTGATTCCGGCCTGTATTTCAAAGGGTAGTTTACCACGCTCTTCCCCCGCGTATTTAGTAAGCTGATAACCAATGTTCCTTAATACAAGGCCTGCCGACAGAAAGTCAGCCCTGTTGTGCCATGAGATTCCAAGGTCAAATGCAAATCCCAGGGAATTGTATCTCTCCAGACTGGAAATAACAGGTTTGAAATTAATCCCTGCCGAAAATGCTGAATCGGGAGAATACGAATAAATCACTGACAATGCAGATTCAGAAGCCCTGAATTCGCCTGTAATGACACCGGAAGGATCAGATCCGGTGAATGTTCCGTAATTAAGATACGTTATTCCGGCAGCAATGCTGCTTCTGTTTTTCATCGAATGTGAATACATTGCCATCCCGTAATTTATGCCTGCGAAATAGTTTACATAATTAAGGGCAAGTGTCCCGTCCATGTCATTGTTCAGAAGCGCAGGATTATGCCAGGCTGTATTGAGGTTGGTGCCGGGAAGTGAAACATTGGAGCCTCCCAGTGATGATATCAGCCCGGAATGTGTCAGATTGAGAAACTCATAAATGTTGTTGCCTCCGGTCTGAGAAAAAAGGGATGCGGAGACAAACAGAAGGATTATTATCAGTGATTTCCGTCTTGACATTTGAGCTTTAAATTGTAAATATATGATTTTTGAAAAATGAAACGCTCAGTAATATTTTGGGAAAAAGTCAGTGCAGAGCCTGAATTCAGGCAGTTTTACCGGTAAGTATTGCAGCTTCATCGCTTTTTACAGCCCGTCCGTTCATCTGCGACATTATCAACCCTGCGATAACAATGATCATCCCTACTATATTCTGGGCTGTAAGCTTGTCACCCAGTATAAAAAACGAGAATATGGCCGTGAAGACAGGAATAAAATTCGTAAAGACATTCGCTTTTGTCACCCCCATGTGACGCATTGAAAATGCAAAAAGGATAAATGCTCCGCAGGAGGCAAAAAATGCCAGCTCAATGACGGGGAGAAATGATTTGAATTCAAATGACCCGAAAGGAAAATATTTCAGTTCAGAGATAAGGAAAACAGGCAGGAATAATACGGCACCTATCATATTCTGAACATTGACAATGAACACAGGCCCGTAATTTCCGACAAGACGGCTAAGGGTCAGATTGTATCCGGTGGCTGAAAACACTGCAAGCGACAGAAGGGCAAGTCCCCTGACGTTGAAAGTCAGCCCGCCCCCCTTGTTCAGAACAAATATCAAAACACCTATGAATGACACAATAATACCTGCATAATTAATTATCCTGAGCCTTTCCCTGAATATCAGCCAGGCTCCTATGGTGGCAATGACCGGGATAGTTGAGATTATTACAGATCCCACAGTGGCTGAAACATATGTAAGACCAAAGCTCTCGCCAAGGAAATAGAGGAAAGGCTCAAATGTGGCAAGCATCAGGAACAACCTTCTATCCTCCTTTCTGATCTTTACGAACTTTTTCTTTATATACAGATATGTTGTAAGAATGACTATCGCTATTATAAGACGCATAAATACAATGGTCACAGGACGGAATGTCGCATTTGCAATTTTAAACCAGATGAAAGAAAATGACCAGAATATCATCGCAAGAAAAATCCCTCCATAAATCCTGATATTATTTTTCATTCCTGTTCCCGGTTTAGGGGGGCGAATTTAAGTTATATAATTGTATGTTATCCGGTTGTGAATAATTTCTTTAAAGGCCAAAAAGATAAAAGAATTTCGAACGACTCTGGTCAGGTTGTTTATATTTGTTGTGAATAAAAAGATAATCAGTATATTAGGAGGCTGCATTGTTTCGAATACGGTGAAATATCAGATTTTTTCTGATTTGTTTATGATACATTAATTATTATATTTGCCGCCTCTCAGTACCTGGAAAAAGATTATGACATCATTATAATTTAATTCAAATAACTAACATTCTGACAGATGAAAATATTGGTTTGTATCAGCAATGTCCCTGACACAACAACTAAAATCAAATTTGCTGACGGAAATACCTCAATAGACACCGCAGGCATTCAATGGGTGATAAATCCCTGGGATGAGTTGTCGCTTACACGTGCGCTCGAATTGAAGGATGATCAGGCAAATGGAGTCAAATCAGTTACTGTGGCTCATGTCGGGCCAGCATCTTCTGAGCCAACGATCAGAAAAGCTCTTGCTATAGGCGCTGACGATGCGATAAGGATAAATGCTTCAGCATCTGATGCATATTATACAGCCTTTCAGCTTGCTGAGGTCATCAGGAAGGAGGGATTTGATATGATAATCTGCGGTATTGAATCAAGCGATTTCAACGGATCGGCAGTGGGAGGGATGGTTGCTGAATTCCTTGGCATTCCTTCTGTATCATCTGTTTCTGGTATAAGGTTTGAAGGAGGTTCTCCTCTCCTCACCCGCGAGATTGACGGCGGCAGGGAAACGGTGAAAGTCACGGCACCTTTCGTTGCAATAGTCCAGAAAGGTATCGCCAAAGAACCCAGAATTGCTTCCATGCGCGGCATTATGACGGCAAGGACAAAACCTGTAAAGGTTTATGAGCCTGTTGCTGCTGATTCTCTGACCACTGTTGCCGGTTTCGAAAAGCCAGCTCCAAGGGCTGCCTGCAGGTATATCGATCCTGAAAATCCGGCTCAGCTTATTGATCTTCTTCAGAATGAAGCAAAAGTCATTTAACAACAACCTGAAAAAAGAATAAATATGTCAGTATTAGTATATACAGAAAACTGGGACGGCTTATTCAAGAAACAGTCGTTTGAACTTGTATCATATGCATCTGCTGTTGCAGGAATGATGAATACCAAAGTAACCGCACTTTCAATAGGAAAAGTTGATGCGGAAGAACTTGGCAAGCTTGGAAACTGGGGCGCTGAAAAGATTATAAATGCCGTAAGCGATGAACTTACAGTATTTGACAGCCAGGCTTATACAGGAATTATTGCCGATATAGCCAGAGCTGAAGGATCAAAAGTCATAATTTTCTCAAACAACATATCAGGCAAGGCACTTGCCCCCAGACTATCAGTCAGATTAAAGGCCGGGATCGGCGCAGGAGTAAGTAAATTACCCCTCTCAATTGAACCTTTTACAGTATATAAAAGGACTTATTCCGGAAATGCTTTTGCACACCTGGTAATTAACTCGGATGTGAAAATCCTTACACTTGCACAGAATTCATTCGATTTGACTGAAAAACCTACCGGTGCAGTTCCTGAAACAATAAACGTCAGCATCGACAGTTCACCTGTCAGGACTGTGGTCACCGACAGGGTACAGCAAACCGGAAAAATATTGCTTACAGATGCCGAAATAGTTGTTTCAGGCGGAAGAGGAATGAAATCGCCGGATAACTGGGGACCTCTGGTGGAGCTTGCATCTTTACTGAATGCTGCCACTGCATGCTCAAGGCCTGTATCAGATGAAGGATGGAGACCTCATGAGGAACATACGGGTCAGACGGGTAAAATGATCGCCCCAAACCTCTATATAGCTGTAGGTATTTCAGGAGCTACACAGCATCTTGCAGGTGTCAGCTCCTCAAAATATATCGTGGCCATTAACAATGACAAGGATGCCCCGATATTCGAAGCAGCTCAGTACGGAATCGTCGGCGACGCACTTAAAATATTGCCTAAACTTGTTGATGCTGTTAAAGGACTAAAGAAATAGAAGAATTCCGATTATGACCCGGCAGATTATTTTCGCAGCTGTTCTTCTTATAACATTGGGAATATTCTCATGGACACTGAACAGACTTATAAAGTACTTTAAATTTACAAGACCTGCCTTTCCAATCAGGGATTTTGGGAAACGTTTCAGCCTCACGCTTAAAGTAGCATTCGGCCAGACGAAAATTTTCCGCAGGCCTGTTATCGGCTTCTTTCATGCTCTGGTTTTCTGGGGATTCTGCATAATACTTTTCGGTAGCATTGAGATGGTGATCGACGGACTTGCAGGTTCTGAAAGAGCCCTGCATTTC
>JAAYUS010000091.1 GCA_012517605.1 Bacteroidales bacterium | reverse complement strand
TTCCTTGAACTCGCCGGAAAGCCTGTTTTGATGCATACAATAGAGAAATTCAGGAAATTCGAAAGTTCAATAAGGATCATAGTGGTCCTGCCTGAAGACCATATAGGCCTCTGGCATGAACTGACAGACAAATATTCATTCCCGGTTTCGCACAATATCGTAAGCGGAGGGGCTACAAGGTTCGAATCAGTTAAAAACGGACTTCAGCTTATCAAGAGCAGGGGTTATGTGGCAATCCACGACGGGGTGAGACCGCTGGTAAGCCGTGATACTATCCTCAGATGCTTCACAGAGGCAGAAAGATACGGGAATGCTGTTCCTGTGTCAAGTCCTGCCGATTCACTCAGGCTTATCACCGACCAGGGAAATATTCCGGTGAACAGGCACCACCTGAGATTGATCCAGACTCCTCAGGTATTCGATACGGAACTTATAATAAAGGCCTATCAGCAGGAATACAGCCCGGAATTTACGGACGACGCCACCCTTCTTGAAAAGACAGGCGAATCGATCCGTCTTGTTGAGGGGAACAGGGAAAATATAAAGATCACAAATCCCGTTGACCTTATTGTGGCTGAAGCTCTGATGCAAACAATGAAGTGACTTTCGCTGATATTTGTATCTTGCAGAAGATTTAATTCCTGTGTTCATGAAAACAAGAAGAATTCTATTATTCACATTATCTCTGGTTTTATTTGCTGGTTGTGCCGAGGTGATGAATGTGATACAGTCGTCGGCAGGTGTTCCTCTTACAGAGGACGAGGTGGTTCGCGGCCTGAAGGAGGCGCTTTCAACGGGAGCCAGAAATTCGGCCGGCAGACTTTCCCTCGAGAATGGCTACTACGGCGACCCACTGGTAAAGATATTGCTGCCCGATGAGGCAAAGACCATTGTCGATAACATCTCGAAAATACCCGGAGGTGAAAAGCTTGTTGAGGATGTCATTCTAAGGATAAACAGGGCCGCAGAAGATGCTGCAAAGGAAGCTGCCCCTATATTTGTTTCGGCTGTAACGCAGATGACAATAAAGGATGCATTCAATATCCTTCGGGGCCCTGATAATGCTGCAACAACCTATCTGCGTAACACCACCTGGGATGATCTTTATTCGCTTTACAAACCCAAAATCCGGAATTCGACTGAAAAAGATATCGTTGGCGATATCTCAACAAAGGATTCATGGGTGGCGCTTACCGGAAAGTGGAACTCCGTAGCAAATTCAGTAGCAGGAAAGATTGCTGGTCTTAAACCTGTGAATACTGATCTCGATGATTTTCTGACCACCAGGGCGCTTCAGGGTATTTTTTTAAAAGTTGAAGGAGAAGAACTTAAAATAAGAAAGGACATTTCGGCAAGGACAACACCCCTGCTGAAAAGAGTCTTTGGTTCTCTGGATGGTAAATAATGTTTTTGAGAAAGCTTATATGTTTGAAAACACAATAATAAAAAGTGACGAGCTTGAAGTAAGGATATCTGATTATGCAACCGACGGGATGATCGACATTCTGAGCCATGCAGTGCAGGGTTCCGAAGGTGGATTCAGGTTTCAGCTCCAGAATATCCCGGCCAGGATTGCGGCATACAGGGACCAGATCAGGTTTGTATCTCTTTACAGGAAAAACAAGATAACAGGGACAGTTGGTTCATGTTACAGGATAACCGGCCTGGGAAAACTCAGGTATCCTTCATCGCATCTGAGATATCTTGCCTTTCATTCAGTCTATCAGTCAGATTATTCCAGGAACAGGAAGAGAAAGGAGCTTATAAAAACTGAAAAAGACGATACTTTCAAGCGCAAGACCCTGGATATCTTCAGTAAACCATATCTTCTCGGCTTCACCGGGGTAAATGAAAATGACAAGCATATAATGTATGCATTTGTGGAAAGCATGAATGAAAGGTCGAAGAATCTGGTCAATCAGGCCGGATATGAATATATAAGATCTTTTCTTACAGTTGCTTTCAGCCGTTTTTCTCCACACCCCGACAGCAGGGTCTCGCTGATAAAAACTGAAGATGAAAGAAAAAAAATGGAATCTCTTCTTCTTGATTATTATAAGGATTACTCATTTTTCAGTACTGAATTTGCTTTTTTTGGCGACAGGTATTATGTGCTGAAGGAAAACGGAGAGATACTTGCCGGTGTCAGCGTTATACCTTCTGCATACAAAATATATGACATGCCGGGGGTATGGGGTTGGATAACAATGAAAATCCTACCGCGGGCTCCTTATTTTAAAAGATTATTCCACCCTGAACAATTCCGCCATCTTGTGTTCCATGCAATTTATTGCAAAAAAGGCAGGGAGGATCTGCTTCCGGATCTTTTTGAATCGGCCTGTGCTTCGGAAGGATATTTTACCGGGCTGACCTGGCTTGACGACAGGAGTGAGCTGTATGATATCCTGAGATCAGGTGTCAGAATGGGAACCCTCAACAGGATCCTGAATGCAAAGCCCGGACTTGTATATGCAAGGTTCCTGAATCTCACCGACAGGGAAAAGGAATATTTCTATGATGCCCCGGCTTATATTTCCGGCTTCGACTTTTCCTGAGCTTATCTTTCAAAAAGGTTTCCAAGAAGGGAGCTGGCCTCTTTTCCCGAGTTTTTCCCGGCTGGAGCAAGAGCCCTTATGAGCTTGCGTATAGGCATCGACTGGAGCCATACCTTTCCCGTGCCCCTCATTGTTGCAAGGAACAGGCCTTCCCCTCCGAAGAACATCGATTTAAGGCTGCCTGTCGTTTCAATGTCGAAGTCGATCGTTGGTTCAAAAGCAACGACACATCCGGTATCGATGCGCAGATAATCATTAACAAGCTGACGCTCAATTACTGTACCGCCGGCATGGACAAAAGCCTTTCCGTCGCCTTCAAGTTTCTGCAGAATGAAACCTTCGCCGCCAAGAAGTCCTGATCCGATTTTTCTGTTAAGTGTTATTGAGAGTTTTGTTCCGAAAGCGGCGCAGAGAAATCCGTCTTTCTGAACTATCAGCGAATTCCCGACTTTGCTAAGGTCTATGGGAATTATGGTACCGGGATAAGGTGCGGCAAATGCTACCCGGCTTTTTGAGCTTCCTTTGTTGGTAAAGTGTGTCAGGAAAAGTGATTCACCGGTAAGCAGGCGTGATCCGGCATTAATAAGGCTTCCAAGCAAACCCTGGTTGGGTGTTGAGCCATCACCCATAATTGCTTCAAAGCTTATCCCCTGTTCCATATAAACCATTGCCCCGGCTTCAGCAATAACTGTTTCTCCCGGATCAAGTTCAACCTCAACAAACTGGATATCTTCTCCAATGATTTTGTAGTCAATCTCGTGTGATCTCATTTTTCAGACATGTTATAATTATGAAATCTAAATTAAGATTAAAATCGAATTGCGGCAGTCAGAAATAAAATATTATTTTTGCAGCACAGAAGGGTTGTTAGCTCAGTTGGTTTAGAGCATTACCTTGACAGGGTAGGGGTCACTGGTTCGAATCCAGTACAACCCACAATAAGTAACTCTGAAAAAATAAAAATCCCCCTCGCTTCCTGGTTTCACAAATTTCCGGAAGAGAAGGGGGATTTTTCTGCCCCTGAATGTTCCATCAACCTATCCAATAGTATTCCTTCCCTTGAACACCCTCGAATTTCCTACTGTTTCAAGATGTCCTTCCCAGGTCAGCTTACCGGGACCAAGACCTGTTATTGTTGCCCTGGCGCTTGCATCAGCCGAAACAAGCATCGAGACATCATAATTTCCTATATTGGTAAGAAGGCTGAACTGAACTGTATAATTCATTCTTTTCTTATCCTTGAATACACGCCAGCCGCCAACCGTACCCTCGGCAGTAACGCCTCCCACACCATTATATCCGAACCCTGAATTCGATCCTGTCTGAAGTATGCCTGTCTGTTTATCCAGCTTTATAAAATTGAGATTCGGTGTAACCACTATCCTGTCGCCATATTTGTTGGCAAGAAAATCAGCTTCAAGAACGAAGCTTTTGGCATTAAGTAATGAATCAAGGATCCTGAAATTCTCAGCCAGCTGAGCTTTTCTTACCTCTCTCATCTCCTGCCGGGTGAGTTTCGTTTCCTGCGAGAATCCTCTCAGGGAAAGAGCAAGCAGACCCATTATGCAGAAAATGCCCGCTGTTTTAAATGTTATTGTTTTCATATTCCCTGGTTTTAAATTTTATTTATAATCATTACAAATAACATACCACGGGAGAACAAATTATCTACACATTTAAATATTTAACATAACCTTAAGATATACTGTTACTGATATACCTTAATGTAATCAACTATCATATGCTGGGGAAACACCGTTGTCTGATCCGGAGATCCCGGCCAGTTGCCGCCAACAGCTACGTTGAGAACGAAGTACTGGGGAAGATCGAAGGGGAAAGGCTGTATTTCGGATTTGTTAAGAACAAAGAACTCCTGCTTGTCGACAAACCACCGGAGCCTGTTGGGCGTCCAGATGAGGCTGAAAACATGAAAGCCCGAACTGAATTTCCCGGATGTCAGTGAATAACTGGCAGTCCTGCTGGAATGCCCGCCTGAATCGAAATGAACTGCGCCGTGAGTCATTTCCGGTTGATGTCCAAGCAATTCCATTATATCTATCTCACCGCACCTCGGCCATCCAGCCTGGGTAATGTTTGAGCCCAGCGTCCAAATGGCAGGCCACAGGCCCTGTCCCTCCGGCAGTTTCGCCCTGATCTCTGCCCTGAAATATGTAAAATCCTTATGCCCGTGGGAGTTAATTCTCCCCGATGTATATGAGGTACCCGAAGGATTAAGAGCAGTTATATGAAGATATCCGGTATCGAGATGTACGTTGGCAGCATTGTTTGTATAAGTCTGAAGTTCGTTGTTGCCCCATCCTCCCCCGCCGAGCTCATAATTCCAGTATGAAGGATTCAGTACCGAAGTTTCAAAGCCTTCAAACCATACAAGCTTTGAAAAATCAACATTGAAGATCCTGACCCTCATCGTTGATTTATCAAGCTTTCCATTGACGGGATTGCTGAACCTTATATTCAGATAAACGTCCTGCTTTACATTGGTATCCGCTTTTATTTCAAGCGGGATCTCAGCAGCCAGCTGTCCGGGCTGAAAGGTGATCTTACCCGACGAAACGGCAGTATAATCCCGTCCGGCGAGGGCAGTGCTGTCGGCCGTTGAGTAATCAATGGTGACGGTCTCTCCTGATTCGCCGGAAAGATAGACCGGTATGCTTATCATTCCGTCGGGATCGTCTTCAGCCACTGTAAGTTCTTCGCTGAAAAGCAATTGAGGATTTTTTTCATTGCTCTTATCGCTGCATGACACAAGGATCGCGGCCTGGAAAATGACGATAAGGAGTATTATTAATCGCAGTTTCATAATTTCCGGATTATTTAAAATTAATAAGGGCTATTTAAGGAATATTTTGATTTATAATGGGAAATACGTCAAAAACCGTGCAAAATATCATCACGCCAGTCAGGAAATAAAAAACAGATGCTCTCAGGCATTTACGATGATCTTCTGGGAGAAGAACGTCAGGTCGCCTGAGCCCATTTGCACTATATATATCCCCTGCCGGAAGCTCACCGGTATCTGAAAGTCCCTTATCCCCGGATCAAGCCTGTCCTGAAAGACAATTTCCCCGGCGAGGTTCATGATCTTTATGAATTCCGGCCTGATGCCTGAATCATCAATCCTGACATTAATAACCGTGGTAGCAGGATTTGGATATATTCTGACAGGATTATCCTTCGGATTGCCCGGATAGTTGTACCTGTATCCGAAGATCCTGAACTCGGAAATATAGTTCCAGCTGTCGAGTGAATTGGAATGCCCGATGAATTTTATATACCTGAAGCCTACAGCAGACTTTGAAGGAGGAAAATCAAAAACATGAAGGTTTCCTGAAAAGCCGCATGATGCCGACTTTGTCAGAATGGATTCCCATGTGATGCCGTCCTCAGATCCCATCACATCGAAATATGAGACTTTTCTCTGGCCTGGCTGAAAAGCAATTTTCACATGCTGTACATTGAACGGCTCCCTGAGTTCCATTATAAGCCACTGATTGTCACCATTTGCCGACCACATTGTGCCAATATCTCCGTCGATGGCATCATA
>JAAYUS010000017.1 GCA_012517605.1 Bacteroidales bacterium | reverse complement strand
TATGGGGGCAAAGCATACAGCGAATTTATCTTTCTTCAGGATCTGGATAATATAATCCCCATTGGACTTCATTTCGGCATGTTTTTCCATGTGGAGGACGAGGTTCTCAGCCTTGAATCTTCATTTTTCAGGACTATGCCGCAGGATATGGACAGATTCCTGATAAACACTGTTCTCGCCGGCGTCGGAATAAGACAGCAAATGGGAAGGAGATCATCACTTAACATGACATTTCTCTGGGCCCTTAACGATCATGGCTATGGCATTTATGGAAATCCTGAGATACGGATATCATTTATGTTCTGAAATACTCATACATTTAGTTTTTCCCCTTCCGATTTTGCAATAATAACTGCGGCACATGTGTCTCCGTAGACGTTTATAGCAGTCCTGAACATATCCAGTATCCTGTCGACCGCAAGTACAAGACCGATTCCTTCGAGCGGCAGTCCTGCCGCTTTAAGTACCACAGCCATCATCACCAGCCCTGCCATCGGTATGCCGGCAGAACCGATTGCAGCAAGGAGCGCTGTAAAGATCACAACAATCTGCTGCCCGAGCGACAGGTCAATCCCGTATGCCTGTGCTATGAAAATTACAGCCACACATTCATAAAGTGCAGTTCCGTTCATATTAATAGTTGCGCCGAGGGGCAATGTAAAGCTGGCTATCCGGTTTGACACCCCGTCATTATCCTCGACGGCTTCCATGGTAAGAGGTAGTGTTGCATTGGATGATGATGTTGAAAATGCTGTCAGTATAGGCGTTGCCATATTCCTGAAATGTTTCACGGGATTTGCTTTTCCAAGAATTTTTACCGAGAGCGGAAGGGTAACAAAGGCATGGAACAATAGTCCTGCCAGAACAGTAATAAAATATAATCCCAGCCTTGTGACAACTTCTCCAATGCTGTTTCCAATCTCCACCTGATGGGCTATTACCTTTGCAGTAATGCTGAATATGCCAAGAGGAGTGAATTTAATAATGAAAAGGGTAATCTTCATAATGACCTCCAATGCAGCATTCAGTACATTCATAAGGTTATTGCGATGATCTTCCCCGACTTTTGTAATGAAGAAGCCAAAAAGTACAGCAAAAAAGATTATTGACAGCATCTGGCCCTGAGCCAGTGCTTCGACAATGTTGGTCGGTACGATTTTTATCAAGGTCTGTCCAAAACTGTCAGCTGCAGCCTCAATGCCTTCTACCGGTGCTTTGAATCCCAGTTCGGCACCTGTGCCAGGCTTGATTGTTGTAACAAGAAGAAAGCCTGTGACAATTGCTGCAAGGGTTGAAAAGATATAATACCCCATAGTCTTTAAGCCAAGACGTCCAAGACTGCCGCTGCTGCCCACGCTTGCAACACCTGTTGAAATTGAAAAAAGTATAAGCGGCACAATGACCATATTGAGAGATCTCAAAAATACATCTCCAACCCAGTTGGTATACCTGGTAGCTGCCGGGAAATAAAATCCAAATAAACCTCCCGCAAAAAGCATAATTAAAATTTGCCAGTGGAGTGGGATTATAGTTTTTGATTTGCTCATAATATCAGGTTTTGCAGGTTAAAGGAAAAAAAACTTTATGATAATTCACTTTAAAAACAACAAATTTTTCTGCATCCTTAACCTCGCGAGAATTAAAAATTTGCTTATCAGCCATCATACGCCTTCAAATATTAAAAATTTCATCATAATAATGGTCCGGTCCATTTCAGGTCATTACCCGTTTGTTGAAGAGGATAGAAAAATTCTTCGAATTACAAATGTAAATCCTCAAAAATCAACATATATTTACAGTTGTAATACAATCTGTTCGGTCTTTTGGCTGACAATTGTAAATACAATGCTTGTACCAATTATTGTATTCATAATATGATATAAATCAATAAATAAACTTCATTTATATGTGGTTTGTGATCACCTTTACAGGGATTAAAAGGGTTTATAAGTTTAGTTTTAATTGATTTGCCATTATATTTCATTATATACCAATAATATAATTATCTAATCTCAATTATTTATATAGATAATTAAATACTATTTCAGGGATTTTTATAAAAGTAAAACGGATATTTGAATAGCTGATTAGTTGGTTGTAATTATTTAATTACAGTTGTAAACACCAATAAATTACTCATGTAAATTATATATTGTTTACATTTGTAATTAGTTAAATTACATAAATGAAAGAGCGAATAATTGAATTTCTTAAAAAAGAAAACAAGACTTCAGCACAATTTGCAGAAGAGATCGGTGTTCAGCCTTCTGGCATTTCCCATATACTCTCAGGCAGAAATAAACCAAGCCTTGACTTTGTTATCAAAATGCTTGAGAAATACAGCTATATTTCTTCCGACTGGCTGATATTCGGCAAGGGTAAAATGTACAGGGAAGCACAGCAGCCTGACCTCTTTTCATACCTTGAGCCGGAGTCGCATGAAAACAAGCAAATTGACCTGAACAAACCGGCTGATATTCCACTCTTAAGCTCTGATGAAGCCGTTATTCAGGATGAGACTGATAAAAAACCGGAAAAAATCGATTCACGGGTCATTAAAATTATATGGTTTTACGACGACAACAGTTTTAAGGAATTTGTACCAAGGAAAGAATAGCGGTTGTTTTACATAACCAGTCCAATAATTATCTTTGCTGAAAATTATCTCCCGATGGCAAAGAGAATTGAGGATTTTACTGTAACCGGAAACCATCGTCTCACCAAAGATATATTTCTATTGCAGATTGCATCGTCTGATAAGCTGCCACCTCTTCTGCCTGGTCAGTTCATTCAGGTCAGGGTTGATGACAGTCCGTCTACTTTTCTCAGGAGACCGTTTTCGATACATGATGTTGATTACGAAAAGAACTCAATAAAAATTCTTGTTCAGATTGCCGGAAAAGGTACCGGGAAGCTCTCAACACTTAAGGAAGGCGAAAGGATCAATATAATTTATCCTCTGGGAAACTCGTTTACTCAGCCCGATACCGGAGAGAAGATTCTTCTGGTGGGCGGAGGATGCGGCATAGCTCCTTTGCTGTTCCTTGCAAAAGATCTCAGGTCACGAGGGTTTGCTCCCGAAATACTGCTCGGGTTCAGAAATTCTGAACGTCTTATAGAATACGATGAATATGCAGCTGTCGGACCTGTATATGTTACCACGGAAGATGGCTCAAGGGGCGAAAAAGGATTTGTCACAAATCATTCT
>JAAYUS010000016.1 GCA_012517605.1 Bacteroidales bacterium | reverse complement strand
TCCCAATGATATCGGCTGGATAACATTTGAACAGAACTGGTACCAGATATGGGCCAATCTCAAATACAAGCTTAAGGGAGGAAAGGAATTCGGCAATTTCCAGCGGGGAGAGCTGAGCCTCGATTATGCAAGAAGGCTTTCAATGCTTGAAAATTATGACATGGGGAGTGAAATAAACCTCAGGATGACCCTTATAACAAAAAAGTTCAGGCAGATCAAAGCCGGCACTGCCCTGATAAGCCCTCTCGGGGGATATGATCTCTGGGAGACAAGGGGTTTGTGGGTCTGGGCAAAGCCAAAAGGGGCTGAATTATCTGGGGAATTTTCCACTGATGACAGAAAGAAATGGAAATTAACCCCAAAAGCATCGATCAGGAAATATGACAACAAAGGTTCGGAATACATGATGGATCTTCTTGGTACCATAATTCCCGGAACAAAAGTATCACTTAGCGCAGAAATCAAGGGATCCTGGGAGGATGATAAAACTGCATGGGCGTCGAACGAAACATTCTTTAAGGATGATACAGGATGGAAAATAGGAAACTTGTCGGCATCTCCAGATAACCTGACCCTGGAGGATCTCACAGCCTTCAACGACGATGGAACTCTCGCGACTATTCTTGCTGATGTGAAAGAATATAAGCCCGGCTGGTATTATGTGCCTGTATTCGGGGTACGTGATACGCGATCGGCCGACCTTACGGTGAGAGGCTCCCTTACTTTGACAAGCAGATTCTCGATGCAGCTTTATTCACAGTTCTTCGCGGCAAAAGGACGGTATAGAAATTTCAGTATATTAGCCAATCCCGACAAAATGGTTCCTTTCCCCGAGTACCCCAAAAAGAGGGATTTCAATTATAAAAACCTTCAGTCAAACTTTGTGACACGATGGGAATACCGGCCCGGCTCTGCAATTTATTTTGTCTGGAGCCACTCCCGCAGAAAGGATGAAGAGATGAATCCGCTTGCTCCCTGGGGCGATGCATTATATGAACAATCCCTGGGAGGTCAGATCTCAGAGCTTTTCAGGGCCTTCCCCCGTAACAGTTTTATGATAAAGATTGATTACGCGTTCCACTAAGAGCATTTTGCCCCGTATCAGGAAAAGTGCTGAAGTCATCAATCTGCCTTTAACTCAAGGTCCCCCCGTTCGCTTCTGATAATCGGAACACCGGAACCATATACAGTAAATTCAGCTTCAAATCCGTCATCTGAGATCCATATTAGAAATCTGCCACCGGCAAAAATGCCGCCAGAAAGCTCAAAGTATTTGCAAACCGCGTTATCCCTGGTTTTCACCCCCGTGACAGGCCCGGGTGTTATTGACACCGTCTGACCATCTTCCGAAAAAGAGACCTCATGCTGTATGTTCTCATCAGACGTTTTATAATCGCTCTCCATTAGGCTGTCGTGCGGGAACTGAACTTGAGACCCGGCTGAAATCCTGTTTACTTTCAGGATGAAGGTGCTGCCGTTCAACATTGAGAAATCTGCCTTTCCGGCTTTGTCATCCTGTTTTTTACACATTGTAAAAAGCAGACAAACAGCAAATAAATAAAATGTAAATCTGCCCATAGTAAAAATAATCTGGTGTTATTTTATTTCAATTTGCCATAGATCCTGACCACTAAATTACATAGAAAAGTAATTTACGTCAATAACATAAAGTCTGCTTCGGAAGACAAAGGGTTCTTTTATCCAAATCAGGGCTGCCAAAAATGTTTTTTTACTCCAATCCCGACTATTCGGGAACGAAGGTTATGCAGATAATGAAAAGATTAAACACTGCTTTATTTTGCTTTGCGAACTCAGCGGAAAACTCTGCTGCCTTTGCGGTTAATTTGAACTGCGTTCCCTGCTAGTCATTATCAAAAGCATGCATGAAGGATGCCCTGATTATCCTTTGGCGTATGGGTGATGTCCTGATCATCCATATGATTGATGAACCATTCAGGGCTGACAGCAATTGCCTGACAGCCAAACTGGATAAAGATGCTGTGGTCACCCTGAACCCACTGTTTGCCTTCAACAATATTCTCATGATTTTTAAATATGACATCCAGCTTCTCCCTGATGTATGCCGGCAGGCAAATTCCTTTTTATCCATCCTTTCAATTACTTATTGTGAATCCGGTCTCAACAGTTGTATTCCCCTTTATCATCGACCATACCGGGCAATATTTTCCTTCTTTATGGCTGATCACTTTGATTGCTTCCTGTTCTTCTTAAAAGATCTTTTTCGACCAGTGCCCTTTTGTTTGCCCATCCGTGAGAAGGAATAAACAGCCTGCAATCAGTCTCAAGCAGTTTCTTCCAGCTTCTTAGCAGCTGATAAGGATCGGACGCAAAAGGGGGGAACACTGTCCTCGGGAATACTCCGAACATTGTATCACCGACAAGAGCAATCTCATTATCTGTTATCACGCTGACTGATCCTTCTGTATGGCCTGGTGTGTGCATAACATATGCGTTGAATCCAAAATCTGATAGGTCAAATATCTCATCAACTGTATAATCATATTTACAGGGTTGATATAGCGCAATAGTCCTGAATTTGTTTTTAAAAGTTCTTACCAGAAATTTTGCAAAGGGATTTGTTCCTGTTGGCAGAATATTATCACCGGAGGTCAGATAACAGGTTTCAGACTTATGAATTACAACCCGGGCATTGTATTTCTCCCTGATTTTTGCTGCATTTGCTGCATGATCAAAATGTGAATGTGTAAGGATCAGAAGATCAATCTTGGTGATCTGCAGAAGTCCAAGTCTCTTTTGCAGCGTTCCCCACATGAATCCGGGACCTGTGTCAACAAGGATGTCTGCCTTCCCGTTTCTCAGAAGAAATACATTGGTCCGGCCTGTAAGAACCTGAAGAATTCTGTTTCCGCCGGATGTGGTCCAGTTTCTCATACCTTGTATTTGCTGTTGAACAAATTTAAATTATTTGAATATCTTCGGGCATAATTTTATAATTATTGGACATGAAAACACTGAAGTATATACTGCCGGTATTCATAATTCCGGCATTTTCAGCAATACTTTCTGCACAGGAACCATCTGAACTCACCGACAGGATTTCAAAACTTTCGCTTGCAACAAAGGAAGACTCTCTCTCCTACGCCCTTGCACTTATGAATTACAGCTCGCTGGCAAAGGAAAATGTAAGTATAAATCCCCTGATCTTTGCAAAAGCCATGATCGAAGCAAAAAAAGGTAATCCCGCATTGTCAGAAGAATCTGCCAGAAACATACTGATGGCCTATGTGAATGAAAGACAGGCACGTCAGGCAGAACTTGACAGGGCAGCAAACAAGGATTATATTGATGCCAATGAAGCTTTCCTGTCAAAAAACAAGGAAAAACCAGGGGTTAAAGTAACTCCGTCAGGACTTCAGTATGAAGTAGTAACGATGGGAACAGGACCAAAGCCCACAAAGGATAACGTGGTAAAAGTAAATTATGCCGGTAAACTCATTGACGGAACCGAATTTGATTCGTCATATAAGAGAAATTCTCCTGCCCAGTTCCCTCTCGGAGGAGTGATCCCGGGCTGGACAGAAGGCCTCCAGCTTATGCCTGTCGGTTCAAAATTTATCTTTTATATACCCGAAAAGCTTGGTTATGGTTCAAGGGGTGCAGGAGATGCTATCAAACCGTTTTCGACCCTGATTTTTGAGGTTGAACTGCTGGAGATTGTTCAGTAGACTAACTCTTACCGCTTTTTGGCAGTACCTGCCCTTACAAGTGAAATTGTGGTTTCGTCGACAGTAATCAGGTGGCCTTTACCGGCTTTGTCGAAAAAAGGTTTTATGGTTTCCAGGAAACTGTCAATTTTATTAGCCTCATCAATTATCTCAACCACAAGAGGGATCTTTTCGGTAAGCTCCCACATTTTGTTGCTGTAAATTTCACTGCTGGCACCAAATCCCATCGTTCCTTTCAAAACCGTTGCGCCTGCAATTCCTGACTTTTTAGCTTCAAAGACAATAACCTCATAAAGAGGGGTATGTTCGAACTTGTCAGTAGAGCTGATATATATCCTGAGCCTTTTGGCCTTATCTCCGGGTTTCATAATCATAAGAGTTTAGTAATAAGGATACCGATGAATGTTGCGGCAATTCCCACGAAAATACTTAATCCGGTATACAGGAAAAAGTGAAAGAATGCTCCGTCGCGCAACAATGCAAGGTTTTCATTCGCAAAAGTCGAAAATGTTGTGAAGCCCCCGCAGAATCCTGCTGTGAGGAACATTTTCCATCCGGGGCTGAACATTGTGCTCCGTTCCGACAATCCGTATATCAGACCTATAAGAAAACAACCTGTGATGTTGACAATAAAAGTTCCAAGCGGAAAGACCGATTGTAAATTACTCTGGAAAAACCTCGAAGCCAGGAATCGGGAAACACTTCCAAGAAAGCCTCCTGCTCCGACAAGCAGTAAAGTGCGCAACATAAAACGTTTGTTTTATTTTCAAAGCTATAAATATTTAACAACAAAACCGTCCCTCAGGGCTAAGACAAGACGAAGGATTCTAAAACACAGATCCGGAATTACAAAAAGGAAATCGGGAACAACCATTTATAAACCGGGAGATGCAATCCGTAAATTCCATGCACAAATCATTACATGCTGCATTTATTTTTAAGATCGTGAAGGGGCATGCTCTCTTTACAGGACAGTAAAAGGAATCGCCATATTCCTTGATAATTATTATTAAACTAAACTAAAAGCTATGAGAAAACTTCTCTTGATGTTTTTGGTTTTTTGCGGACTTATGCTTTCTGCCTGGGCTCAGCAAAAAACCGTAACGGGTACTGTTACTTCTGCCGTGGAGGGAGAGGGCGCTTTACCGGGCGTTTCCGTATCAGTCAAAGGGACCACGATCGGTATAGTCACCGACCTGAACGGGAAATATACCCTGGCAGTTCCTGCTAATGCCACTACGCTTGTCTTTTCGTATATCGGTATGAAGAAACAGGAGGTCGAGATAGGAACCCGGTCGGTGATTGATGTGGTTCTTGAATCGGATGTTCTTGGTCTTGATGAGGTTGTTGTCACTGCTCTGGGCGTATCACGCGAAAAGAAAGCAGTGGGTTACTCTGTTCAGGATATAAAGAACGATGTAATTGAGCGTACCGGCAATACCGACCTGGCCGGGGCTATTCAGGGCAAGATATCCGGAATAGATATCAAACCATCAAGCGGTATGCCCGGAGCATCGTCCCAGATCGTTATCCGCGGCGCCCGTTCATTCACGGGGAATAACACTCCCCTCTATGTTGTCGACGGTATGCCGATTGCCTCAACTGCCGACATCCAGTCAGGTACAAACGGTGATTTTTCAATCCGCGGTGATGGTGTTACGGGATCAGATATATCGAACCGTGCAGTCGACCTTAATCCTGCAGATATTGAAAGCATTACGATCCTGAAAGGACAGGCTGCCGCCGCGTTGTACGGAATCCGTGCTTCAAATGGTGTTATTCTTATAACAACAAAAAGCGGAAGGAACAATGTATCCGGCAAGCCGGTTATCTCCGTTTCACATACAACTGCTTTTTCGGAGGTCTCCCGTACCCCCGATTATCAGACTACATACGCACAGGGTGTAAACGGTGCCTATGTACCAAATTCACCACTTTCTTGGGGTCCGAAAGTAGTTGATCTTCCTGATGATCCGACATACGGCGGAAATGCCAATGGTCATCCCGGAAAGTTTTTCGTACCTCAGCTTGAACAGGGGCTCGTCGAGGATGCATGGGTAACACCGCAGGTCTTCAATAACTGGAACAGGTACTTCAGAACAGGATATTCCGCAACCAACAATGTAAATGTAAGTCAGGCCATGGATAAAGGGAATTATTCACTCGGACTTACACAGACCTCACAAAGTGGCGTGGCACTAGCCTCCGGCATGAAAAGGTGGAACGGCAAAGCTTCAGCTGAAAAAAAATTGAATGAAAATTTCACTTCCGGGTTCAATGCCAATTTCTCAAGAACCGATATTGACAAGCTTCCCACAGCCAACGATGCAGCACTGGCCGGCGTGCTGGGAGCGCCTGTCAGTTATAACCTGAAGGATTATCCATATTTCGTGCCGGGTAACCCTTATACTCAGATCTATTACAGGGGAGGAAGCTGGGATAACCCATACTGGTCAGCCGAACATACTGTTTTCAATGAAAAGACCGACAGGTTCTTCGGAAACGGATACGTAAACTATCAGACCAACCTCAATGAGAAAATGGATCTCAAGGTCCGTTATCAGCTTGGAGCAGACTCATATACAACAAATTACCAGGACGTATTTGATTACGGCCATGCAGGGAACACAGGTATGATAGATAATTACGGTATTACTTCCTTCACTGTAAACTCGCTGTTTACTGTCAATTTCGACTGGAACATGACAAGCGGACTTAACCTCAACGCATTGATCGGTAATGAGTTTGATCACAATAAGACTAAAACATATTCCGAGCATGGTGAGAATTTCAATTTCGGAGGATGGGCCCACATCAGGAATGCAAATATCGTAACTGCCAACGAATCGAGAAATCAGAACCGTACCGTGGGTTTCTTCGGCAGCCTCTCCCTGAGCTGGAAATCATTATTGTTCCTCACAGCTACAGGAAGAAATGACTTTGTATCGACAATGCCCACAAACCACAGGTCATTCTTCTATCCTTCTGCTGCTTTCAGTTTTGTTGCAACTGAACTGGATGCCGTTAAGAACATAAACTGGATCTCCTTTGCAAAACTCAGACTTTCGTATGCTGAAGTCGGACAGGCAGGAAATTATGTAAAAAACTATTTTACTTCCCCGAATTATGCAGGAGGCTGGTGGACAGGATCTCCTGTTGTATATCCTATCGGCGGCGTTAATTCATACATTCCAAATAATATCCAGTACGATCCAAACCTTGTTCCACAGAATACGAAGTCGTATGAAGCAGGTGCGGAACTGAAATTCTTCCAGAACCGTTTTGGAATCGATTACACATTCTCACGTCAGAATATTGTGGATCAGATATTTGCTGTTCCTCTTGCTGGTTCAACAGGGATAAGGTCCATGCTGATGAACGGTGGTAAAGTACATACACTGAGCCACGAGGTAGTTTTGTATGTATCGCCTGTGGTGTCGAAGAATTTTCAGTGGGATTTGAATTTTAACTTCTCAAAGATCGACAACTACGTGGATGCACTGGCGCCCGGAGTGGAGAATATTTTTATCGGAGGATTTGATACTCCCCAGGTAAGAGCCCAGATCGGAGATACATATCCTGTGATTTATGGTGAATCGTTTCTTCGCAACGAGGACGGGAAAGTTGTTGTCGAAGACAACCCTGCATCACCCAACTACGGCTTTCCGTTAACCGGAGGCCCTGCAGTTATAGGCAAGGTATCACCTGATTTCATCCTTGGCGGAGGTTCCATGTTTACGTACAGGAGATTTTCATTGAATGCCCTCGTCGAATGGAAGCAGGGGGGTAAGATGTATTCGGGAAGCAACGGACTGCTCGATTATTACGGATTATCGGAAAGAACAGAGGACCGGGTATCGACGTTTATCTACGACGGTGTCAAGTCTGACGGCACCCCCAACGACATAGCCAGAGGCGGCCCCAACGACCCGCTGGCACTTCAGAGCCTCCATACCAACATCCTTACAAACATAGATGAATATTATATTTTCGATAATTCATTCGTGAAACTCAGGGAAGTCGCTCTGAAATACAGACCTGAAAAGCTTTTCAGGAAACTTGATCTGGGTTTCTCCGTTTTTGCCAGGAACATTCTTCTCTGGACAGCTCTTCCAAACCTTGATCCTGAATCCAGTCAGGGAAATACTAACATGGGAGGATCATTTGAGAGGTTCACCGTACCTCAGGTATCCAGCTTCGGATTCAATGTGGATTTAACTTTTTAATCAGTACAATCATGAAAAAGAACATTAATATTTTGATTGTTGTATTCCTGACCCTATCGCTGCTCTGGTCATGCTCGGAATCAATAATGGATGATATAAACGAGAATGTGAATGATCCCAGCGAAATGGAGAGCCGGCTAATAATAACCGATGCCATGACATCAAGTGCATTCTCGGTGGCAGGTGGTGATTTTAACTTCTTTGCTTCAATTTATATTGAGCACAATACAGGAACATGGGGTCAGTTTTACAATGCTGATATAAGATCTTCGCAGCCATCAAGCTCGACAACTTATAACAATACCTGGAACTCAGTATATGCAACCCTTTACAGCCTTAAGCTGGTCAGGGAAAAATGTTCTGAAGGCGGTTCCGAAGAAGGCAACTACCATACCCTGGGAGTTGCACAGATCCTTACGGCTTACAACCTTGCGATACTTACAGATGTAATGGGTGATGTCCCCTGGAGCGAGGCAATCCAGCCTGGAGTAATTTTTACACCCGTTCTCGACAAACAGCAAAATATCTATCAGGATATTTTCAAGCTGCTTGACGATGCTATCACAAACCTTGGAAAAACATCGATCTATCCATCCCTGGGAGGCCAGGATCTGATTTATGCCGGAGATACCGAAAAATGGAAGAAATTTGCATATGGGCTGAAAGCCCGCTATACAATGCGTCTTTCGCTCAGGACTCCTTCATATGATGATGTGATCGCCTTCGCTGATCAGTCATTTGCCTCTGCTGCAGAACAGGCTCAGTTCAACTATAACGGAAATACGGCTCAAAGTCCGTTCTATTGCATGTTCCAGGACCGTGATTATTACGGAGCCAGCCAGAGCCTTCATGATAAGCTTGTCGAAAGGAATGATCCGAGGGATGAAATATTCTTCACAACATATCCGGGAGTCGGGGGTGATCTCATATTTGCACCGAATGGCACTGCCAATCAGATCCAGGGGTATTACTCCATATCTGCAATAAGTACAATCAATGCTCCCTCATATCTTCTGAGTTATCATGAGCTTGAGTTTCTTAAAGCTGAAGCCTATGTCCGCCTGAACAATCTTCCGGCTGCAGAGCAGGCTTTGAAAAATGCAATTTCAGCAGCCTTTCAGAAGGTCAATATCGGGCTAACCGCAGCTGATGCAGAAGATTATTTCAATGCCAATATAAAGTCAAAATTCGATGTAAATCCGTTGTCGGAAGTTATGAACCAGAAATATATAGCTTTTTTTGAAGAAGAGGCAATTGAGGCATACAACGACTACAGAAGGCTGAAAGCAATGGGCAATGATGTTATCAGCCTTGAGAATCCGTTAAACTCAACCAGGTTCCCGCAACGTTTTTCATACGGCTCTGATGATGTTACGACAAATACAAATATCCGTAGTGCCTATGGCGACGGGATGTATGTTTATACTGAGAAAGTATGGTGGGCCGGAGGAACACGATGAGTTAAACAAACAGAAGAATTAAACAAATTAAATTATCCAGGATGAAGAATTTAAAAACGTTAGGATTTATTGTCATGCTTCTTTTAATGGCTGCGGGTTGTGAGGAACTTCCCGATCCGGCAGGCGTCAGGGGCGTGGCTGTTGTACCCGCTATAACCGACCTTAATCCAGGCGTGTTCGACTCAAAGGATCTTGAGAATTCCTACATCGAATTTGTAATAACTGTTCCGGAAGGAACCTTACCTGAAAAAATCACTGTTGTTGCATCATATCTCGACAACTTTGAAAGGGTTACTATGACTGAAGCAACTTCATTCCCTGCAACAGTAAGGTTAAAGTCGAAAGATGTCATCGGGAAACTTGGCATCCAGGCCAGCAATATCGAAAACGGAGATATTTTCACCTTTGAGCTGCTTACCCAGGCTAACGGCATGACTACACGTTCGGTTGCAGTTCTTTCAATACCTGTTGCCTGCGGCTATGATGTGAACCTTGCTACAGGAAGCTATCACTGTGTCTCTCCCGACTGGGGATCGGACGGAACAATAACTCTGAGCGCGGATCAGGAAAATCCTTACAAAATATATGTAAGCGGACTTGAGGAGATAGAAGGTCTTACTGAGGATCTTGGACCCCTTGCGATATATATCGATCCGGCTACTTATAGCGTCAATGCCCCTCTTAAGGCAATTGCCTCAGAGGCATGGGGCTATGGAGCGATTTCCTATACGGGAACAGGAGTTTACAGTTCCTGCGATGGCAATTATACAATGTATTTTGAAATTTCACTCACAGCCCTGGGAAGCGTGGGTCAATATTCATTCACCTTCACAAGGAATCAGTGATAAGCGTTTAAAGTTAAAAGAACTGTAATTAAAATTATTATTAACCGCAAAGGACGCTGAGCCTGAGTTAGGTACGCAAAGTTAATCCTGAAAGGGATCTCTTTGCGCCCTTTACAAAAAGCTCAGCGCACTTCGCGGTTTATGCTTTGTCAGGCTTCATGTTTTTCGTAAAACCGGAAGTAAAATAACTTCCTCCATTCCATAATATTCATAACTTTAAATCCTCAACATTTAATTACAGGCATTCCCGGATGACAAGATACTGGCTTGCATTTATTTTGATCCTGTTACTTCCCGGAACATCCCTCAGCGCCCAGATAAGAGGGTGCCCCGACAGACTTGCCCTGAACTATAATACCTCAGCAACATTAAATGACGGAAGCTGCCTCTATAATCCGGCCAATATAAAGCCCATGGCCTCCCTTCCGATTCAGGGAGTGCTTGCTGAAACATCGGGTCTTATTTTCTGGAATGATCTTCTCTGGACACACAATGACAATCTGGATACAAATATCTATTCGATCGATACGGTACGGGGCAGTATTGTCAACACGGTTCCGCTTGCTAACGTTCAGAACATCGACTGGGAAGAGATCTCCCAGGATAATGAATACGTTTATATCGGGGACTTTGGCAACAATTACGGAAACCGGAAAGACCTGAAAATACTCAGGATCAGTAAAGCTTCCCTTACCTCAGGATCCCCTGTAACTGACACAATAGGATTCTCTTATTCCGACCAGACCGATTTTGAACCGGCAGACGCCAATCAGACTGACTTCGACTGTGAAGCCTTTATTGTATCGGGCGACTCACTTTACCTTTTTACAAAACAATGGACCAGCAGGAAGACAGGATTATATTCCCTTCCGAAAGTGCCGGGTTCTTATATCGCAAAACTTAAAACAACCTATGATGTAAAAGGCCTTATAACAGGCTCTGTTTATATCGCACCTAAAGGGATTATTGTTCTGACAGGATACAGCAGGACCCTCGATCCTTTCCTTTATCTTCTTTACGATTTTAAAGGGAATGATTTTTTCAGCGGCAACAAAAGAAAACTTGAAATAAATCTTCCTTCACATCAGATAGAAGGAATTGCATCATCCGACGGCATTAAGTATTATGCCACAAATGAACATTTTTCATTTCCACCGCTGATAAATGTATCGCAGAAAATTCATATTTTCAATCTCAGCTCCTATCTGGGATACTATGCCGGTCTTAAAATTCCTTATCCTGATTCTGAAAGAACCCATATTATATCCCCTGTACCGGTTCATGATCAGCTGAAGATCAGAAGCCTGCCTGTCGTGATACCATCACCCTATGCACTTATCAACCTTACAGGCCGGATAATAATGGCCGGAACTCTCGACTCGGATGAATCGATGATAGATGTTTCCGGTCTGAGTCCGGGCACCTATATCCTGAGGATCGGAGAGAATAAGAAAAATTCCTACAAGCTCATTAAGGATTAATCTTTTTCTTTTTATCCCCTGTTAGAAACTGATGCAAGTATTTCCTTTCCGAAAGCCATGCATTCTGACCGTTTAAGATTGTCATATTCAGGCATTTTATATCCTTCCATCTGTTTCCTGACATCAGGCTCCATCAGTCCGTATGTTATACGGCCCAGAAAAACACGGGAAGGAAGATTGCTTATTCCACACAATACTGCGATATGATCATCAATAAGCAGTTTCACGGTTTCGGCAGTCGGAGGCTTCATCATATTGCCGCAGACCGCAAAATAGCCCCTGATCTTTGATCTCAGGATATCCCAGTTGCCGGCAATATAATTCTGAAGTTCCTGCGACACCTTGCCGCCACGGATCGCTCCACCAATTATTAAATTATCATAATGTGAAAGATCAGGGTTTTCCCTGACATCAAAAACATTCGCAATGCCATCCATTCCTTCTGAAATCCAAACTCCAGCATCCCTGGCTGACCCGCACCAGGAGGCATATAGCACTGCCCACTTTTTATCTGAAGGCCTGGGATAATACTCAAGCGATGATCCTTTTTTTGTAATCAGCATTGCTCCCATTGCCAATATTCCTGATTTGATGAATGTACGTTTTTTCACTTTATATCGGATTTAATTCTAATTTCATGTAACCTGTGTCACGGATTTACAGCCCCGGAAGTCCTTTAACAGGTTGAGGGGCTCCCTGTCACTATCTTCCCACAGGGAAGAAGAGGCCTGATTAAACGGCTTTTCCCCCCTGGTGGAAACTGGAATGTGTGAAAATTACAAAAAAATCGCTTTGTCTGCAAATCAGGTTAATTAGGCCGTCCGCTCCAATTGTCTCATTTGATTCTTTTCGTAAATTGCACATCAAAAAACTTTTTCCATGAAAAGATCCATTTTTGTTTTGCTTTTGCTATCCGCTTTCAGCATAATGTTTTCACAAACCGAAGCTCTCTGGCTTCGTTATCCTTCAATATCTCCCGATGGCAGTAAAATAGCCTTCACCTTTAAGGGCGACATATATCTTGTTGCTTCTGAAGGAGGTACGGCAACACCACTTACTTTTCACGAAGCTCACGATTTTATGCCGGTATGGAGCAACGACGGAAAATTTATTGCCTTTGCGTCTGACCGTTATGGGAATTTTGACATTTACATTGTTTCAGTATCAGGAGGTGAACCGGCAAGACTTACTTTCCATTCTTCAAATGAATACCCATATTCCTTTTCGTCCGACAACAGTTATGTGATCTTCGGAGGAACTAGGCAGGATGACGCATTGCACCGGCAGTATCCCACAGAATCACAACCCGAAGTATACAGGGTGCCTGTCAAAGGTGGCAGGGTCGACCAGGTCTGGACAATCCCTGCCGAAGATATCAATGTTTCGCGCGACGGGAACTTATATGTCTACCACGACAAAAAAGGAGGTGAGAATGCCTGGAGGAAACATCATACTTCATCGATCACCAGGGATCTGTGGATCTGGGACCGAACCAGCGGCATACATAAGATGCTTACAACATTCAGGGGAGAAGACAGGACCCCGGTATTTTCACCAGATGAAAAATCACTGTATTACCTTAGTGAGGAAAGCGGATCATTCAATGTATTTAACCTAAGGATATCAGATCCTGCACAAAAGAAGCAGGTTACATTTTTCAAGGGAGGTCCGGTAAGATTTCTTTCTGCTTCCGACGCGGGAATACTTTGCTTCGCTTATGACGGATCGTTATATACGATGCAGCCCGGAGGCCAGCCACATAAGCTTTCTGTAATTGTAAGCACGGCAGGTAAAAACAATCCGGAAAAGGTCATGGAGGTAAACGGCAATGTCCGTGAAATGGCAGTATCGCCCGACGGTAAAGAGGTTGCATTCATAGTTAGGGGAGAAGTTTTTGTTTCATCAGCCGACGGAGGAATTACAAAAAGGATAACAAATACCCCTGAAGAGGAGAGGTTCATAGGATTTTCCCCTTCCGGTGATTCGCTCATATATGCCAGCGAACGCGGAAATACATGGAAAATATTTGTTTCAAGAATTGTACGATCTGAGGAACCATATTTCTATGCATCAACTCTTGTCAGGGAAGAGCCGCTTATAAGCAATGCACACGACAGTTACCAGCCGAAAATCTCACCAGATGGCAGGGAGGTTGCCTATATAGAGGACCGAAGGTCACTGAAGATTTTCAACATTAAAACCAAACAGACACGCACTCTTTTAACGCCTGACAATATGATCTATATGTCGGAAGGTGACCAGTATTTCCAGTGGAGCCCCGACAGCAAATGGCTTCTGGCAGAATATTCGCCAATAATGTCGAACTCGGAAGTGGCTCTTATTCCTGCCGACGGCAAATCGCAGATGATAAACCTCACAAGAAGCGGATACAATGATTCCCGTCCGGTATGGGTGAACGGCGGAAAACAGATGCTCTGGTTCAGTGACCGCGACGGCCTGCGCAGCTACGCAAACAGCGGAAACCGCCAGGCTGACGTTTACAGCATGTTCTTTACACGCGATGCATGGGACCGCTTCAGGATGAGCAAGGAAGATTATGCCCTTCTGAAGGAAATGGAAAGCAAAGCAAAAGAAAAGGAGAAGAAAGAAAAGGAAAAGGAGAATGCTGACAAGAAGAAAAAGACTCCCGAGGTCAAAAAGGATACATCAGTAGTATTTGACCTGGATGGCATCTACGACAGAAAGGCAAGACTGACAATAAACTCTTCATCGCTAGGTGATGCAGTGCTCTCAAAGGATGGTGAAAAGCTCTATTATCTTGCCAGGTTTGAAAAAGATCTCAATCTCTGGTCAACAAACCTGAGGACAAAAGAAACAAAAATGGAGCTTTCGCTTGAAGCCGAAAGAGCTAACCTGATGTGGGACAAAGAAATGAAAAACCTCTTCCTCCTTGCAGATGGCAGGATATCAAAAATAAATCCCGAAGGCTGGAAAAAAGAGGCCGTATCGTTCAAGGGAGAAATGACAATTGATCTCAACGCCGAAAGGGAAGTCATGTTCAATCATGTTTGGCACAGGACAAAAGCCATGTTCTATATTTCCACTTTCCATGGTGCAAACTGGGATCAGCTTTATATTGATTACAAGAAATTCCTGCCATATATCGGAAACGGGTATGAGTTTTCAGAGCTTCTTTCGGAAATGCTGGGAGAACTTAATGTTTCACATTCAGGATCAAGGTACAGCGCTGCTCCGCAGGGCAGCGATAATACAGCATCCCTTGGGATTTTTATCGATTACGCATATGCCGGCGACGGGATCATGATAAAGGAGATCATCAAGGACGGACCTCTCGATAAAGCCAATATAAATGTCAGGCCAGGGATGATTATCGAGCAGATTGACGGTGATACTGTAACCGCCAAACGCGATATAGCATCGTACCTTAACCGCAAAGCAGGAAAATTCACATTGCTGACGGTATTTGACCCGGCAACAAAGTCGAGGCAGAATATTACGATGAAGCCTGTCACAAGAAATGAAGAGAATACCCTTCTTTATAAACGCTGGGTTAAGCTTAACCAGGATGAAGTCGACAAACTCGGGAACGGACAGATAGGCTATGTGCATGTCCCGGGCATGTCCGACGGTCCCTACCGCACTGTTTACGAGGAGATGATGGGAAAATATTCCGACAGGAAAGGAGTAATCGTTGATACCCGTTTTAACAGCGGCGGCGACCTTGTTTCGGATCTTACAATGTTCTTCACCGGCAAGAAATACCTTGAATATTCAACGGAGAGCAGACCTGTGGGTTATGAACCAAATTTCAGATGGACAAAGCCGACGGTAGCAATGTTCAATGAAGCAAACTACAGTGACGGTCATTGCTTTGCCTGCGGGTATAAGGAACTTGGAATAGGAATTACGATCGGAATGCCTGTTCCGGGAACATGCAGCTATGCAGGGTGGGAGATGCTTCAGGATGGAGAAACGATGTGGGGTGCTGTCCCTGTCAGTACAAAAGATATTAACGGGAAATGGCTTGAAAATGTGGAGACAGCCCCTGACGTACAGGTTAAGAATGAGCCGGCTGTAATAAGCAGCGGTCGTGATCAGCAGCTTGAACGCGCCGTTGAGGAACTCATGAAAGCTGTAAAATAGATCCTAACCAAAATAACCCTTACAATGAACACAGAAACAAAATTCACTCCTCAGGTTTCACCAGGCAGAATAACCTCTGTTGACTTCTTCCGGGGATTTACAATGTTCCTGCTGGCGGGAGAAGCCACAGAGCTTTATTCAATATTATTAAAATCAAATAATGGATTTTTTCATTTCATTGGAAATCAGCTACATCATCATGAATGGCATGGTTTGCATTTCTGGGATCTGATTCAACCGTTTTTTATGTTCATTGTCGGGGTTGCAATTCCGTTTGCAGTTGCCAACAGGCTAAAAAAAGGCGAGAGCAACAGGGATGTCACACTCCATGCATTTAAGCGTTCATTGCTTTTATTGTTTTTCGGATGGGCTCTTTATTTTGTCGATGCCGGACATCTTGTTTTCAGGTTCCAGAATGTTCTTGCCCAGCTTTCTGTAACTTACATTGTCGCATTTCTTATCAGAAATAAAAGCTTCAGATTCCAGATCATCTTCACCCTGGTGATACTTCTCCTTATTGACCTGGCCTACAGGTTTTTCCCTGTCGAAGGATTTAATAATCCATGGGTGAATTTCCAAAACCTCGGAGCCTGGTTCAATAACAAGATCGAAGGGGTTCAAAAGGCAAGTGAATGGGCAACCCTTAACTTCGTATCTACAACAGCCCATACAGTATGGGGCGTACTATGCGGAAAGATCCTTATGAGTGATAAAAGCTCTTCTCAGAAAATCAAAACACTTGTGACAGGAGGAGTTGCTGCTTTGGTAATCGGATATGGACTTGATCTTCTTAACATTACACCGATAATAAAGAAAATTGCCACCTCATCGTTCGTTTTTGCAAGCGGAGGCTGGGCAATCCTTGTGCTTGCATTCTGCTACTGGATTATTGATGTGAAAAAGCTTTTCGCCAAAGGGTCGTGGTTCTTTATTGTTGTCGGAATGAACAGCATTTTTATCTATCTTTTCTTTTCAATCGGAGGGGCAAATCTGTTTGAAAGGATAGCAAAGCCGTTTAGTGAGCTTCTTTTCTCATGGACTGGAGAAATGCTTACTTCTGTGATCACAAGCTTCGCTGTCTGGGGAGCATTGTGGTATCTTTGCTACTGGCTTTATAAAAACAGGCTTTTCATAAAAATCTGATTTTTGAAATCCATTTTTCCAAAATGCTGCAGGACAAAGTTGTAATCGGATTTATCGGAGCAGGGGGAATAGCACGCTCACATGCATTCTCCCTGAATTCGCTCAAATATTATTACAATGACGTTCCCGCCATAGAGCTGGCGGCGGTCTGTTCAGGAAGAAAGGAAACCCGCGAAAGCTTTGCGGAACGCTACGGATTCGGCAAGGCATGCGATACAGATGATTTTATAAGGGACGAAAGGATCGACACCGTCTTTATCCTTGGACCGAATAAAGTTCATTATGAACATTTCCGGGCTGCTCTGGGGATGAAGTCAGTCAGGAGAATATATCTCGAAAAACCTGTTTGTTCAAATACTGAGGAAGAGGTTTCAATGAGAGATCTGGCTTTGTCGCATCCGGAGGTCAGAATCCAGGTCGGATTCCAGTATCTCTTTTCCTCAGCCGTAAGGGACGCGCTTATCCTATGGAAATCAGGGATTCTTGGCAAACCGATACACTTCGACTTCAGATATTACCACAGCGACTATCTCAGGAAAGAATACCGTGATAAAAGGACAAACCGGCTCACTCCGGCACCCGACGGGGGAGCAATGGCCGACCTTGGCTCACATGCGATCAGCTTTCTTGTCGCCTTTTTCGGCAATAAACTCAGGATAACAAGCGGCATTCAGGCCGGACGTTTTGATGATGTACCTGAAGGATCGGATCTTTTCAGCCAGATTTCAGTACTCGATGAAACATCCTTTGCTGCCGGAACCTTATCATCAAGCAGGATAAGCTCCGGAACCGGCGATTATCTTGCATTTGAGATTTTCGCCGAAAAGGGAGCCCTTAAATATTCCACTCTTTCTCCCGATCTTTTTGAATACTTCACTGAAGAGTCAGGCTCATGGACCAGGCATGTTTCAGGAAGTCATTACAAACCTTTTTCAAGCTTCCCTTCAGGCCATGTTCCTGCCGGATGGCACAGGCCGATGATACATGGACACTACGTGTTCATAAAGGGGTTGTCATCCGACCCCGTAATACCAGATATTGAGCATGGACTGGAGGTTCAGAGACTTGTCAGGGAGACTGCTGACCATCTCAGGTCTTTCAGAAACCTCAGGGGCAGATAAATCAAACCTAAACAATAATAAACAATATGAAGATTCCTTATGCACCACAGGGATTATTGCTTCTGCTGGGATTGCAGGCATCATTGCTTTTATTTTCGCGGGAGCCGGAAAATCCATCAGGGCAGTTTCCTGAAAGTTTTAAAGAATTCAATGTCCCTTCGCTCGGAGAAAACGTCTTTGTCTTCGATCCTTCAATGAAGATGAAGGATATCCAGACTGTCATTGATTCGGTTTTTTCACGGCAGTCAGCCCGGCGAAGTGAATTCTCGGAAAACCGTTATGCTTT